>NZ_RCOB01000040.1:0-9413 GCF_004307665.1 Pseudomonas sp. Sample_16 | reverse complement strand
GCCAGACTGATTGCCGCGAGGTAAGCGGAAATCATGTAAACCTCGCCGTGGGCGAAGTTGATCATGCCGATGATGCCATAGACCATTGTGTAGCCGATGGCGATCAGGCCATAGACCGACCCGAGGGTCAGGCCGTTGACCAGTTGCTGCAGGAAAATACCATCCATAACGCAATCTCACGCAATGAGAACCTGCACATGTGGCTGTGCGGTTCCTCTAAGGAAAATACAGATATACGTCGGAGCAATGTCATTCACGATCAGGCAGACCACCACGGTCCCTGTGGAAGCTGGCTTGCCAGCGATGGCGGTTGAACATTCGACAAAAATGTCTCTTGCAAGTCCGCCCATCGCGGGCAAGCCCGCTCCCACAAGGGATCTGTGGGGTTCAGGTGATCGAATCAGCCCTTACTTCTGTTTTTCCAGTTGGTGATATTTGCCGTCCTTGTCCCACTGGTAAACAACGTAGTCGGAGACTTTCAGGTCGCCCTTGCTGTCCCAGGTCTTCTCGCCCATGACGGTCTTGACCGGGTTCTTCTTCAGCCACTCAGCGGCTTTTTCGCCACTGTTGGACTTGGCGCCGTTGAAGGCTGCAGCCAGGGTTTGCACCGAAGCGTAGGCGTACAGGGTGTAGCCTTCAGGCTCGGTACCGGCCTTGCGGAAGGCGTCTACCACGGTCTTGCTGTCTGGCAGCAGGCGAGGGTCGGCACCGAAGGTCATCAGCACGCCGTCAACGAATTGCGGACCGCCAGCGGTGGTCACCAGTTCGTCGGTCACGATACCGTCGTCAGACATGAACTTGACGTCTTTGAGGCCTTGTTCACGCAGTTGACGAACCAGAGGGCCGGCTTCCGGGTGCAGACCACCGAAGTAGACAACGTCAGCGCCAGCGCCACGGATCTTGGTCACGATGGTGCTGAAGTCTTTCTCGCCACGGGTCAGGCCTTCGTACAGCACAGGCGTTACGCCGCGCTTGACCAGTTGAGCCTTGGTGGCGTCAGCCAGGCCTTGGCCGTAGGTGTCCTTGTCGTGCAGCACGACGACTTTCTTGCCCTTGAGCACGTCGACGATGTAATCGCCGGCCACGATGCCCTGCTGGTCGTCACGACCGCACATACGGAACATGGCGCTCAGGCCGCGTTCGGTAACCTGTGGGTTGGTGGAGCCTGGAGTAATGGCGATGATGCCCGCTTCGTCGTAGATCTCGGAGGCCGGGATGGTCGACGAGGAGCAGAAGTGACCGACGACGCCGGCCACTTTCTGGTTGGTCAGGTCTTTGGCGACCGTCACAGCCTGTTTCGGTTCGCAGGCGTCATCGCCCTTGACCAGTACGATTTTTTCCCCGTTAACCCCGCCCGCCGCGTTGACCGCATCGGCCGCCGCCTGTGCACCCTTCATGTACTGTTCGCCAAATGCCGCGTTGGCACCGGTCATTGGTCCCGCTACGCCGATCTTGATGTCAGCCTGAGCAAACGCAGAAACACCCAGCGCAGTTGCCACTGCGAGGGCCAGAAAGCCTTTCTTGTAAAACGTCTGGGACATGAGGTGATGCTCCTTGGTTTTTTTAATTGGCACTACAACTTCACTGAATGCTCAGAGCAAGGGCCGTGCCATCGGTTTTTTATTCTGAAAAAAGTCGCTGCCTTATTGTTTTTTCGACTGTTTCGAGCCCATTTTCATTGGGCGTGCAACCGTCTAAACCGCGGAAGGTAAAACCATTTTTTATTTGAGGCGCAACCCGCCTGCGCCATCATTGCAACCGCGGCTTTAAACGACGTGCAACCAGCCTGTAACAACGTGCGTCACCGAAGTGCACACTGCTGGTGCGGGACTGCTACAACCCGCACCACTACAGGCTAGCTGCAGATCGAAAAAGCGCCGCTTTGCCCTGCAAAAATCCACATTCAGATCACGATCCGCAGGCACTGGCCCGCGTGATACAGCGAAAACCCCGCCTCGTACAGGCAACTGCGCAACCCCACCCCGGCCAATGGCTGCATGGGCGCGAAGGGAATCGGCAGCGCTTGAGGATTTCCGTTACACAGGTAATCGGCAAATGCTTTGCCCACCACCGTTCCGGTAGTCACGCCACGACCGTTGTAACCGGTGACTGCCACTAAACCGGGCGCCGGTTCGAACAGGCGCATCAGATGATCGGGAGTAAAAGCGATGCATCCGGTCCAGGTACATTCCCATTCGACCGGTTTGAGGTAAGGAAAATAATGCTGCTGCACCCGGTCGGCCCAGGCTTTGAGAAACCAGGTCGGCTTCTGATTGCCATTGCCCAGACTGCCCAGCAGCAGGCGACCGTCCTTGTCACGACGAATGCTGCTGAGCACTTGCCGGGTGTCCCAGGAACCCTGGCCACCGGGCAAGATTTGCTGAGCGGCGTCTTCGGTCAGCGGCACCGAAGCCACCTGATAGTAGTAACCGGGGAAAAAGTTACGCCGCAACTCAGTCCAGTCGCCTTCGGTATAGGCATTGGAGGCGATCACCACTTGCTCGGCCAGCACCGAACCCTGTGCAGTCTGCACCGACCAGCGCTGCCCCTGACGTTCGAGTCGGCTGACGGGTGAATGATCGAACAACTGACCGCCCAGACTGATGGCCGCCTTGGCCAGCCCCGTGGTATAGGCCATCGGGTTAAGCGTGCCGGCACGCCGATCGAGCAGCGCAGCGGCAATTTTTTTGGTGCCGGTGGCTTGTTCGCACGCTTGACCGGTGAGCAATTCCACCGGTGCACCGCGACGTTTCCATTGTTCTTCACGACTGCGCAAGTCGGCTTCGCCACGGGCGTTGTGCGCCATGTGCAGCGTGCCTTCGCGGCGCAACTGGCAATCGATGTTGTATTTATCCACAAGGCTGAACACCAGGGACGGGGCCGCACCGAGCATGCGGTTGAGCTGGCTGCCGACCTCAGTGCCAAACCCGGCTTCAATCTCGTCCGGGGGAATCCACATGCCCGCATTGACCAGCCCGACGTTGCGCCCCGAGCCGCCATGCCCGGCGCGATGGGCTTCCAGCACGCAAACGGTCTTGCCCTGTTCCAGCAGATGCACCGCCGCCGACAAACCGGTAAACCCGGCGCCGATGACGCAGACATCGACCTTCACTTCCCCCTTGAGCGCCGCGTTGTCGGGCCTTTGCGGCGTCAGTTTTTCCCACAGACACTCTTCGCGTAACGGCATTGCCAGACTCCAACAGAAACCTAACTAACACACCATTTACCTGTGGGAGCGGGCTTGCCCGCGATAGCGTCAGCACCTTCAACATCCAGGTGACTGACCGATTGCCATCGCGGGCAAGCCCGCTCCCACAGTGATCTTCATGGGTTCAAAAGTTGTATTTAATCGAACGTGATGCCCTGGGCCAACGGCAACTCCAGCGAGTAGTTCACGGTGTTGGTTTGACGACGCATGTAGCCGCGCCATGCATCGGAGCCCGACTCACGGCCGCCGCCGGTTTCTTTCTCGCCACCGAACGCGCCGCCGATTTCCGCACCGCTCGGGCCGATGTTGACGTTGGCAATGCCGCAGTCACTGCCTACCGCCGACATGAACTGCTCGGCTTCACGCACATCGGTGGTGAAGATGCACGAGGACAGGCCTTGCGGCACGGCGTTGTTCAGACGCAGGGCTTCGTTGAAGTCGCTGTAACCGACCACGTACAGAATCGGCGCGAAGGTTTCGTGGCAGACCACGTCACTCTGTTCCGGCATTTCGACGATGGCTGGCGATACGTAGTAGGCATTCGGGAACTTGTCTTGCAGTTGACGCTTGCCGCCGAACACCTTGCCGCCTTCGCTCAAGGCCTGCTCAAGCGCGTCCTGCATGTTCTCGAAGCTTTGCTTGTCGATCAGCGGGCCGATCAGGTTGCCTTCCAGCGGATGGCCGATGCGCACTTTGGAGTAAGCGGCTTTCAGGCGAGTGACGATTTCTTCTTTGACTGACTCATGGGCAATCAGGCGACGCAAGGTGGTGCAACGCTGGCCGGCGGTGCCGACGGCGCTGAACAGAATCGCACGAACGGCCATGTCCAGGTCGGCGCTTGGGCCCAGGATCATCGCGTTGTTGCCACCCAACTCGAGAATACTGCGAGCGAAGCGTGCGGCGATTTTCGGCGCCACTTCGCGACCCATGCGGGTGCTGCCGGTGGCGCTGACCAGCGCGACACGCGGGTCGTCGACCAGGGCTTCGCCGGCGTCACGACCGCCGATGATGACCTGGCTCAGGTGCGGCGGTGCGTCGCTGAAGTTCTTCAGCACGCGATCGAACAGCGCCTGGCAGGCCAGTGCAGTCAGCGGGGTTTTCTCCGACGGTTTCCAGATCACCGGGTTACCGCAGACCAGCGCCAGCGTGGCGTTCCAGGCCCAGACCGCGACCGGGAAGTTGAACGCACTGATCACGCCAACCACGCCCAGCGGATGCCAGGTTTCGCGCATGTGGTGGCCAGGACGCTCGGAAGCGATGGTCAAGCCGTACAACTGACGGGACAGACCGACGGCGAAATCGCAGATGTCGATCATCTCCTGAACCTCGCCCAGACCTTCCTGGGTGATCTTGCCCGCTTCCCACGACACCAGCTCGCCGAGATCGGCCTTGTACTCACGCAGGATGTCGCCCAGTTGACGCACCAGCTCGCCACGGCGCGGCGCCGGCACCTTGCGCCACAGCTCGAACGCATGATCTGCGCGACTGATGTGCTGCTCGACTTCAGCGGCGCCTTCCCAGTTCACGGCGGCGATGCGACTGCCGTCGATGGGCGAATGCACAGGCACTTTGCCGTTCTGGTACAGGGCCGGGTTTACACCAAGACGATCAAGCAATGCGGCAACCATGGGTCACTCCTCAAGCAAAAAACGGAACGGGTGCAGTCGCAGCAACACGACTGATCAGACCTGTAGTTTTAGCGCCACGCAGGTTACTCAACAAACGACCATTAAGAGAGATATCATTCCGTTTATTCATGCTGTGCATTGCTGGCAATAAAGAAACAAGAACAAAAGGACCGCCCATGCTGAACAAACGCTATTTGCCATCGATCGCTGCCCTGCAGTGTTTCGAAGCCGTGACCCGGCATTTGAGCTTTACCCGGGCTGCCGAAGAATTGAACCTGACCCAGAGCGCCGTCAGCAAGCAGGTGGCACAACTGGAAGAGCTATTGCAGCACCTGTTGTTTCGCCGGGTGCGTCGGCGTCTGCAAATGACCCCGGCGGGCGATCTGTATCTGGTGGAAGTACGGAAAATCCTCACGCAGGTCGAGATGTCGACGCATTACTTGCGTTCCTACGGCGGCGAAACCGAAGTCCTGCGCGTCTCGACACCGTCGACCTTCGGCGCGCGCTGGCTGGTCCCACGCCTCAAAGGCTGGCGGCTGCGTCATCCGTCGATCCATCTGGACCTGTGCAACGAACAGGAAGCCGACGACTTGCTGCAGGGTCGCAGCGATCTGGCGTTCTACTTCGGCCAGGGGTCACGCCCCGGTACCGAATGCCTGAAGCTGTTCAGCGAAGAGTTGGTGCCTGTGTGTGCTCCCGGCAGCCTGCCGGAGGTACCGTTTACCGACCCGACGCAACTCACCGACCTGGTCCTGCTGCAAAACGCCTCCAGGCCTCAGGCGTGGCATGACTGGTTCGACAGTCAGGGCTACCACACCGAACACAGCTACCACGGCCCGCGCTTCGAAACCTTTTATATGTGCATCCGCGCCGCTCAAGTCGGCTGTGGCGTCGCATTGCTGCCGCGCTTTCTGGTGGAAGAGGAACTGGCAGACGGCAAGCTGGTCATTCCATGGCAGCATGCAATGCCCAGCACCGACGCCTATTACCTGGCGTATCCGGAACACTCGGCGGAAGTGCCCAAGGTTCGGGATTTCGTGAAGTGGATGCTCGAGCAGGTTGATAGCCCCGACGTGTAACAAGCTGCCACCTGACGCCTCACTAAATTGGCCCCGTCCTGGGGCTAAAGCCCCTGCCTTATACGTTCTCGCTGGTTAAAAGACTCTTCATACTTCATTCTTTTCCTTATCAATTTCTCTTCATACCTTAGTGCTTCAAGTTGTGGATTGTTTCCATGAAACTGCATCCTGGAAACGCCTAATAAGTGCTTATCCTGAAGCACCTCACTCGGAAAATGACCGGGCATCTCACCAAGCGCCGTCCTGCGCAGCATCTGCAAATCTCTAACGGACAGATGACCTGTATCACGATCAGGCCAAAGCGGTGGCTGCTGAATACCTCTTGCCGTTTTTTGCATTTCCTTTGAGGCGAGAGAAAAATTGACCAGATCATCGCCAGCAAGAAAACCAGCAACGGTCTGAAGGGGCTTGCCCTTTAACGGGGTCAAATCCCCCAGCGGCTCTATAAATTTTTGGGCGATTGACTGGGTTACTGTTGATGCTCTGGAAAAATTCCAAAGATCGCGGCCAGATAAATTTCCAGCGATTGTATCCAGCACATGTGGCGTTCCGGTAAACAACCGGAGACTTCCTAAGGGGCTGGCCGTCCTCTCTCTAAACATCATCCACAACTTAAGTACGCTGTGCCCTGTCGGATCTCGTCGATTAATCGGGTCACCCAAACAGTACCCATACGTATTCAACCCACCTTCACCGAACGGACTCCAGCTGTCCGGGGAGTTGAACCGCATCAGCACTGGATTGAAAGCCCGATAGCCGTTGCCTAATAAATAACGCCCTGTCACCGGGTCCCAAGGTTCTCCGTTAAAACCCAACACGCTAAACACGGCACTGGAAGAAGGACGGTAGCCATAGGCTGTATAGCCAACGGGACTGGAGTTAATCGTATGCAATACGCTGCGTTGTTGATCTGTGGCGAGCAATGCAGTCTCTATCTCCGCACCTTGCCGTCGCTGCTGCGCCAACTGTTGATCCTCATTCTGGAAAATCGAACGCTGTACCTGACCTTGAATTTGCGTAGCTAGATGATGTCTCTGGAAAAAACACTGGATGGGCGACTGATGAAAAGGTCCACTCTCAACCAGGCGATCCAGTGCGTCATAACGGTAGCGGCAGAGAACAACTTCGTGTTTGGCCTGCATGGGCGAGTACCTCGAAGAATCCACTGATTCAATGTTTCACTATGGGACCCTCCATCGAAGCCGCCAACTATCAGAACTGATAGTGTCGAGCCATCCAGCTGCCAGAAAGAAAAATGCCATCGCTCACCCCTGACTGGCATTATGTTCGCTCCTCAATCAGTGGATGTTGAACACTCGACATTCTTCTTGAGTTTCATGTGGCCACATTCGTGGTCTGTACAGACTGGAGCCCTCCCATGAGCGAGAGCGTGTTTGCCGATCGCATCGTGCAGAACCTGCTCGACACCGACTTCTACAAACTGACGATGATGCAGGCGGTGCTGCACAACTACCCGAACGTCGAAGTCGAATGGGAGTTTCGTTGCCGTAACAGCGAGGATCTACGCCCGTATCTGGCGGAGATTCGTTACCAGATCGAGCGTTTGTCGGAATTGAGCCTGAGCGCCGATCAGCTGAGCTTCCTGGAGCGCATCAGCTTCCTGAAGCCAGACTTCCTGCGCTTTCTCGGGCTGTTTCGGTTCAACCTGCGCTACATCCACACCGGCATCGAAAATGGCGAACTGTTCATCCGCCTGCGCGGCCCGTGGCTGCATGTGATTTTGTTCGAAGTACCTTTGCTGGCGATCGTCAGCGAAGTACGCAATCGCTACCGATACCGTGAAATCGTTCTCGAACAGGCACGCGAGCAGCTGTATCGCAAGTTCGACTGGCTGACGGCCAACGCCGACAGCGACGAACTGTCGGAGCTGCAGGTCGCCGATTTCGGCACGCGTCGACGCTTCTCGTACCGCGTGCAGGAAGAAGTGGTGAATGTACTCAAGCACGACTTTCCCGGCCGTTTCGTCGGCACCAGCAACGTGCACCTGTCGCGGGAACTGGACATGAAACCGCTGGGTACCATGGCCCACGAATGGATCATGGCTCACCAGCAACTCGGCCCACGGCTGATCGACAGCCAGATTGCCGCCCTTGATTGCTGGGTCCGCGAATACAGGGGCCTGTTGGGCATCGCGCTGACCGACTGCATCACCATGGATGCCTTCCTCGGCGATTTCGATCTGTTCTTCGCCAAACTGTTCGACGGGTTGCGCCACGATTCGGGCGACCCGGTGCTGTGGGCAGAAAAGGCCATCGCCCACTATCACAAGCTCGGCATCGACCCCATGAGCAAGACGCTGACCTTCTCCGACAGTCTGACACTGCCCAAGTCCCTGGAGATATTCCGGGCGCTGCGTGGTCGGATCAATGTGAGCTTCGGCATCGGCACCAACCTGACCTGTGACATTCCGGGTGTCGAACCGATGAGCATCGTGCTTAAAATGACCGCCTGCAACGGCCAGCCGGTGGCGAAAATCTCCGACGAGCCAGGCAAGACTCACTGTAAAGACCCGAATTTCGTCGCTTATTTGCGACACGTTTTCCAGGTTCCTGCCTTATCCAGTCTATCTAGCAAGGAGTGAATTCATGCAAGCCGTACAGCGTGAGATTGCTGAGCAGCTCAAGGTTCAACCGCCGTTCGCCGATGACGCCGCCCTCGAGGCAGAAGTCGCCCGACGGATCACCTTCATTCAGGATTGCCTGATCAATTCCGGGCTCAAGACGCTGGTGCTGGGCATCAGTGGCGGGGTCGACTCCCTGACCGCGGGCCTGCTGGCCCAGCGCGCCATGCGTGAACTGCGCCAGCGCACCGGTGACGGCAACTACAAGTTCATCGCCGTGCGCCTGCCATACGAAACCCAGTTCGATGAACACGACGCCCAGGCGTCGGTGGACTTCATCAAGCCGGACGAGCGCCATACCGTGAATATCGGCCCGGCGGTCAAATCCCTGGCCAATGAAGTGGCGGCCTTTGAAGGCAAGCACGCAGTCTCGGTGGATTTCGTGCTGGGCAACACCAAGGCGCGGATGCGCATGGTCGCTCAGTACACCATCGCCGGTGCGGCCCACGGCCTGGTGATCGGCACCGACCACGCAGCGGAAGCTGTGATGGGCTTCTTCACCAAGTTCGGCGATGGCGCTTGCGACCTCGCACCGCTGAGCGGGTTGGTGAAAAACCAGGTCCGGGCGATTGCCCGCAGCTTCGGCGCCCCGGAGTCACTGGTGGAAAAAGTCCCGACCGCCGACCTCGAAGACCTGTCACCGGGCAAACCGGACGAAGCCTCCCACGGCGTGACCTATGCCGAGATCGATGCCTTCCTGCATGGCAACCCGGTGCGCGAAGAAGCGTTCAAGATCATCGTCGACACCTACAACAAGACGCACCACAAGCGGGTGATGCCGTTTGCGCCTTGATGGGTGATTGAATGAAAAAGCCCGCTGAAGTGTTGAGCTTCAGCGGGCTTTTTTGCGCTGATCG
>NZ_RCOB01000187.1:0-9727 GCF_004307665.1 Pseudomonas sp. Sample_16 | reverse complement strand
TCCGAGCGGCTGGGCAACGATATCTGGCTCAAGCGCGAAGACTTGCAGCCGGTGTTCTCGTTCAAGATTCGCGGCGCTTATAACAAGCTGACCCAACTGAGCGATGAAGAGCGTGCTCGCGGCGTGGTCACGGCGTCGGCGGGCAATCATGCACAGGGCCTGGCCTTGGCGGCCAAGGTGTTGGGTGTGAAAGCGACCATCGTCATGCCCAAGACTACGCCCGAGATCAAGGTCGAAGGCGTTCGCTCGCGCGGTGGCAAAGTGGTGCTGCATGGGGATTCGTTCCCTGAAGCCCTGGCCTACTCGCTGAAACTGGTCGATGAAAAAGGCTACGTCTACATTCATCCCTACGACGATCCCCACACCATTGCCGGGCAGGGCACGGTGGCCATGGAGATTTTGCGCCAGCACCCGCAGCCATTGGATGCGATTTTCGTCCCGGTCGGCGGTGGCGGCCTGATCGCCGGCATCGCGGCGTACGTGAAGTATCTGCGGCCGGACATCAGGATCATCGGCGTCGAGCCGGACGACTCCAACTGTCTGCAAGCGGCGATGGCGGCGGGCGAGCGTGTGGTGCTGCCGACCGTGGGCATCTTCGCCGACGGCGTGGCGGTGGCGCAGATTGGCCAGCACACCTTCGAGATCTGCAAGGATTACGTGGATGAAGTCATCACCGTCAGCACCGACGAAATCTGCGCGGCGATCAAGGATATCTACGACGATACCCGCTCGATCACCGAACCTGCCGGCGCCTTGGGTGTGGCCGGGATCAAGAAGTACGTCGAGCAGCGTGGGGTGACCGGGCAGACTTTCGTGGCCATCGACTCCGGCGCCAACGTCAACTTCGACCGCCTGCGCCATGTGGCCGAGCGCGCGGAATTGGGCGAAGGCCGCGAAGCGATCATCGCGGTGACCATTCCCGAGAAGCCGGGCAGTTTCAAGGCATTCTGCGAGGCCATCGGCAAGCGTCAGATCACTGAATTCAACTACCGCTACAACACCGGTAGCGAAGCGCACATCTTTGTCGGCGTGCAAACGCACCCGGACACCGACCCGCGCAGCGCGCTGATCGCCAGCCTGAGCGAGCAAGGCTTCCCGGTCATCGATCTGACCGACAACGAACTGGCCAAGTTGCACATCCGGCACATGGTCGGTGGCCGCGCGGCGCATGTGGTTGACGAAGTGATCCTGCGCTTCGAATTCCCGGAGCGTCCGGGTGCCTTGTTCAACTTCCTCAACAAACTCGGCGGGCGCTGGAATATCTCGATGTTCCATTACCGCAACCATGGCGCGGCGGATGGCCGTGTGGTCGCGGGCCTGCAAGTGCCTCACGATGAGCGTCACCTGGTGCCGGCGGCGCTGGAAGAAATCGGTTACCCCTACTGGGATGAAAGCGACAACCCGGCCTATCAGCTGTTTCTTGGCTGAACGGCTACGCTGATGGGCACTGCATAAGGACATCGAACCATGGAAACATTAACGGCGCTGAAAATGGCGCACACGGTGGCAACGCTCGTGCTGCTGCTGAGTGCGTTGGGCCTGGGGATCTGGGTCTGGCGTACTCGACGTAATGGCGATGCGACGGCGGGCAGCCGCACTCTGCAAAGGCCGCGAGTGTTTATCTGGCTGCTGATGGGGCTGGCATTGCTGAGCATGCCGTTTACCGGCTGGTGGATGGTGCACCTGGTGGGCTGGCCGCTGGGGCAGACCTGGCTGCTGGTGTCGAGTGTGCTGTATACCTTAGCGGCGCTGGCGTGGTTCTGGCTGCTGGTGCGGCTGAACAAGCTGCGCAAGGCGCCGGGTGGCGTGGGTAAATTTACTTTTGCGTTGGCGGTGTTCAGCTTTGTCTGCTTTATCGCCATTGCCGGATTGATGGGCGCCAAGCCGGTTTAATCAATGAAACTGCGTTGACCCAATCGCTGGCAAGCCAGCTCCCACAAGGATTTTCAGTGAGCACCAATTGTGTGAACACCCGAAAAACCTGTGGGAGCTGGCTTGCCAGCGATGGCGATATCAGTCGCGCAGCGTAATCACCGGCCAGCCACGCTTCTCGGCTTCAGCGCGCAAATTCGGGTCCGGATCGACAGCGATCGGGTTGGCCACTTGCTCCAGCAGCGCCAAATCATTCATCGAGTCGCTGTAGAAATAGCTGTCCTCCAACGAATGCCCGGTCTCTTCCAGCCAACGATTCAACCGCGTCACCTTGCCTTCGCGAAAGCACGGCACATCGGTGCTGCGCCCGGTGTAGCGACCATCAAGCATTTCGCATTCGGTGGCGATCAGGGTTTCGACGCCAAGACGCTCGGCGATTGGCCCTGTGACGAAGCGGTTGGTGGCGGTGATGATCACCAGTTTGTCGCCGGCGGCGCGGTGTTTTGCAAGCAGCTCGATGGCCTTGGGCAGCATCAGCGGCTCGATGCAGTCGCGCATGTAGTCGCTGTGCCAAAGGGCAAGCACGTCCATTTCCGTGCGGCCGAGAATCTCCAGGCAAAAGTTCAGGTACGCATCGTTGTCCAGCTTGCCGGCCAGGTAATCCTGATAGAACTCGTCGTTTCGAGCCTTGTAGGCGATGGGGTCGAGGAAGCCTCGCTCACACAGGTAATCGCCCCAGGCGTGGTCGCTGTCGCCGCCCAGAAGCGTGTTGTCCAAGTCGAATAAAGCCAGCCGCATTGCAGTTACTCGCTGAAAAGTCTGTAGAAAGGTCACCAGAATACGTACTTTTCACAAGAGTGCACATAAGGTAGGCCGGCGCGTTGCTGCCTTCACAACCTTTGTGGAACAATGCGGCGACATGCGTTTGCGAGGTTGTTGCCGTGATCGACCCCGATGGTTTCCGTCCTAATGTCGGGATCATTCTGACGAATGATGCCGGCCAGGTGCTATGGGCTCGCCGAATCAATCAAGATGCCTGGCAGTTTCCTCAAGGCGGGATCAACCCCCAGGAGACGCCGGAAGACGCCTTGTACCGCGAGCTGAACGAAGAAGTGGGGCTGGAGCGCGAAGATGTTGAAATACTCGCCTGCACCCGGGGCTGGTTGCGCTATCGTTTGCCGCAACGTCTGGTCAGGACGCACAGCCAACCGCTATGCATCGGCCAGAAGCAGAAATGGTTTCTCCTGCGCCTGATCTCCAACGAGCAGCGGGTGCGGATGGATTTGACCGGTAAACCGGAGTTCGATGGCTGGCGTTGGGTCAGCTATTGGTATCCGTTGGGCCAGGTGGTGACATTCAAGCGCGAGGTGTACCGACGCGCTCTCAAAGAGCTTGCCCCGCGCCTTTTATCGCGCGACTGACGACGGAGTTCGACCCCGAGCCATGCTCAATACGCTGCGCAAGATCGTCCAGGAAGTTAACTCCGCCAAGGATCTCAAGGCGGCGTTGGGGATTATTGTGTTGCGCGTCAAAGAGGCCATGGGCAGCCAGGTCTGCTCGGTCTACCTGCTTGATCCAGAGACCAACCGTTTCGTGCTGATGGCCACCGAGGGCTTGAACAAGCGCTCGATCGGCAAAGTCAGCATGGCGCCCAATGAAGGTCTGGTCGGCCTGGTCGGCACGCGTGAAGAACCCCTGAACCTCGAAAATGCCGCGGATCACCCGCGCTACCGCTACTTCGCCGAGACCGGTGAAGAGCGCTACGCCTCGTTCCTCGGGGCGCCGATCATTCACCACCGCCGTGTCGTCGGCGTGTTGGTCATCCAGCAAAAAGAACGTCGCCAGTTCGACGAAGGTGAAGAAGCCTTCCTCGTGACCATGAGCGCGCAGCTTGCCGGCGTTATCGCTCACGCCGAGGCGACCGGTTCGATCCGGGGCCTGGGCCGTCAGGGCAAGGGCATCCAGGAAGCCAAGTTCGTCGGCGTCCCGGGTTCGCCGGGGGCGGCGGTCGGTACGGCGGTGGTCATGTTGCCACCGGCCGACCTGGACGTGGTGCCCGACAAGACCATCACCGATATCGAAGCTGAACTCGGGCTGTTCAAGACCGCCATCGAAGGCGTGCGCGCCGACATGCGCGCCTTGTCGGCCAAGCTGGCCACGCAGTTGCGCCCGGAAGAGCGAGCGTTGTTCGACGTCTACCTGATGATGCTCGACGATGCCGCGCTGGGCAGCGAAGTCACCACGGTGATCAAGACCGGTCAGTGGGCCCAGGGCGCCTTGCGTCAGGTAGTCACCGATCACGTCAACCGCTTCGAACTGATGGACGATGCCTACCTGCGTGAGCGCGCATCGGACGTCAAGGACCTTGGTCGCCGCCTGCTCGCCTATTTGCAGGAAGAGCGCCAGCAAACCCTGGTCTACCCCGACAACACCATTCTGGTCAGCGAGGAACTGACGCCGGCAATGCTCGGCGAGGTGCCTGAAGACAAATTGGTGGGTCTGGTATCGGTACTCGGTTCGGGTAACTCCCACGTCGCGATTCTTGCCCGGGCCATGGGCATTCCGACGGTGATGGGCCTGGTCGACCTGCCGTATTCCAAGGTCGACGGCATCGGCATGATCGTCGACGGTCACCGCGGCGAGGTCTACACCAACCCCAGCGACGTGCTGCGCAAGCAGTTCGCCGAAGTGGTGGAGGAAGAGAAACAGCTGGCCCTGGGCCTCGATGCATTGCGTGATTTGCCGTGTGTCACGGTCGATGGTCATCGCATGCCGTTGTGGGTCAACACCGGCCTGTTGGCGGACGTGGCGCGCGCGCAGAAACGCGGTGCCGAAGGCGTTGGCTTGTACCGCACCGAAGTGCCGTTCATGATCAACCAGCGCTTCCCCAGCGAAAAGGAACAACTGGCGATCTATCGCGAGCAACTCGCCGCGTTCCATCCGCAACCGGTGACCATGCGCAGCCTGGACATTGGCGGTGACAAGGCGCTGTCGTACTTCCCGATCAAGGAAGACAACCCGTTCCTCGGCTGGCGCGGAATTCGCGTCACCCTCGATCACCCGGAAATTTTCCTGGTGCAGACCCGCGCCATGCTCAAGGCCAGTGAAGGCTTGAACAACCTGCGCATTCTGCTGCCGATGATCTCCGGTACCCACGAACTCGAAGAAGCCCTGCACCTGATCCACCGGGCCTGGGGTGAAGTGCGCGACGAAGGCACCGACGTGCCGATGCCGCCGGTGGGGGTGATGATCGAAATTCCGGCGGCGGTGTACCAGACCCGGGAATTGGCGCGGCAGGTGGACTTTCTGTCGGTCGGTTCCAACGACCTGACTCAGTACCTGTTGGCCGTGGACCGCAACAACCCGCGGGTCGCCGATCTCTACGACTACTTGCACCCGGCCGTGCTGCAAGCCCTGCAAAACGTGGTGCGTGACGCCCATGCCGAAGGCAAGCCGGTGAGTATCTGCGGCGAGATGGCCGGTGATCCGGCGGCGGCGGTGCTGTTGATGGCGATGGGTTTCGACAGCCTGTCGATGAACGCCACCAACCTGCCGAAGGTGAAGTGGATGCTGCGTCAGATCAACCTGAGCAAGGCCAAGGAACTGCTCGCCGAACTGATGACCATCGATAACCCGCAAGTTATCCACAGCTCATTGCAACTGGCGCTGAAGAACCTCGGGTTGGCGCGGATGATCAATCCGGCGGCGGTCAAAGCCCTGTAAAAGGCTGATGGCCTGTGGCGAGGGAGCTTGCTCCCGTTCGGCTGCGAAGCAGTCGTAATCCGGCCGATGCGATTTTTCTGAAAGAACGCATTGGCCGGATCGGGAGCGCTTCGCACTCCAGCGGGAGCAAGCTCCCTCGCCACAATTAATCGCCCGAGCTTCAAACCCTGACCTCTACCTCCCCCAGATGCCCGCCAAACGGTCCGAAACTCCTTTCGACCATATGCCGCGACCCATCCGCCTGCACGATCAGCGCCGTACTCGCCCGTGTTCCATAACTCTGGCTGGCAATAAACACGCTCGACAACAACGTCTCGGTCGCCAATCCGACCCCGGTATCCGGCAATTCGTTAAACGGCGCGGTCTGCGCATCGTTCAATAGCGCCAGCAGTGCCTCCGGTTGTGGCTCGTCCAGCACTTGACTCAGCGCTGCCTTGGCCCGAAGCAATTTCGGCCACGGTGTATCCAGCCCGGCATTCGACAGACCATAAACCCCAGGCGGCAGCATCACGGCTTCCGTTGCCCGGGCATTGAAGTGCCACAGTTCATTTTTGTTGCCGACCAGCAGGTTGAACCCGCCATATTCCGGCGAACGTGCGACAACGTCGGTCAAATAGTCATCAATCGAAACGTCGCCGCTGAGAAATCCCGCCACCAGCTCACCCCGGGATTTGCGCCCCGGTGGCCGATGCGGATCGCGAATATTGGTCAGCGCCGCAAAGCGGCCGTTGGCGCCAACACCGAGCCACGTGCCGCCAGCCTCCAGGTCGCGGCCGGCGTAGACATGGGGCGCTTCAGGCCATTGCGCCAGCGGCAGGCTGGGACGGGCGTAGAATTCGTCGCGGTTGGCCGCCACGATCAGCGGCTGGGCATGGTCCGGCCGCCAGGCAAAAACAATCAGGCACATAAGGTGATCCTTGTGTGTTTTTTGCCCACTCTACGCAGTCGACGTGCGGGTATCCATCGCCATCCAGTGGAGCCCGATGCCATGCATCCGTTACCATGCCGCTCCGGTTTTGGGGTTGGGTGGGGAAGCGACATGGAATTTCTGCTCTATCTGGCGCTCGGCGCCTGTGCCGGGGTGTTGGCCGGATTGTTCGGCGTGGGCGGCGGCATCATCATTGTCCCGGTGCTGGTGTTCAGTTTCACCTTGCAGGGATTCGACGCATCGATTCTGACCCACCTCGCCGTGGGGACTTCGCTGGCGACGATCATCTTCACCTCGGTGAATGCGGTGCGTGAGCATCACCGCCGCGGGGCCGTGCGCTGGCCAATTTTCGTCTGGATGACCGTCGGCATCCTGATCGGCGCCGGTTTCGGCGCGCTGACCGCCGAAGCGATCTCCGGACCCAACCTGCAAAAAATCATCGGTGTTTTTGCCCTGGTGATTGCCGCGCAACTGGCGCTGGACGTCAAACCCAAGGCCAGCCGAACGGTGCCGGGTAAACTCGGTCTGACCGTGGCCGGTAGCGTGATCGGTTGGGCCTCGGCGATTTTCGGCATTGGCGGCGGCTCATTGACCGTGCCGTTTTTGACCTGGCGCAGCGTGCCGATGCAGCAAGCCGTTGCCACGTCGTCGGCCTGTGGCCTGCCAATCGCTTTGGCAAGTGCATTAAGTTTCATGATTCTGGGCTGGCACGATCCGCTGTTACCGGCTCATAGTCTGGGTTTTATTTATTTACCGGCGCTGCTGGGCATTGCCCTGACCAGCATGGTCTTCGCCCGTCTCGGCGCGCGACTGGCCCACAGGCTGTCGCCGAAGTTGGTGAAAAGACTGTTTGCCGCTTTGCTGTTCTGCGTTGGTTTGAGTTTCCTGCTCTGACGTCCGGCACAATCCTGGCTTAATCCTGAGGTGGCAGCGTCGCCCGGGAATTGATTTGAACTCATGAGGAGTCGCAATGCTGCCTTACCCGCAGATCGACCCGGTGGCCTTGGCCATTGGTCCGCTGAAAATTCATTGGTACGGTCTGATGTACCTGATCGGCATCGGTGGCGCCTGGTGGCTGGCGTCGCGCCGGTTGAACCGCTTCGACCCGACCTGGACCAAGGAAAAACTCTCCGACATGGTGTTCTGGATGTCGATGGGGGTGATTGTCGGCGGGCGCCTGGGTTATGTGCTGTTCTACGATCTGGGCGCCTATCTGGCCAACCCGACGCTGATCTTCGAAGTGTGGAAGGGCGGCATGTCGTTCCACGGTGGTTTCATCGGCGTGATGCTGGCGGCGTTGTGGTTCGGTAAAAAGAACAACAAGTCGTTCTTCCAGTTGATGGACTTCGTTGCGCCGATGGTGCCGATTGGCCTGGGTGCCGGGCGCATCGGCAACTTCATCAACGCCGAGTTGTGGGGCAAGGCGACCGACGTTCCGTGGGCCATGGTCTTCCCGACCGACCCGGCGCAACTGGCGCGCCACCCGTCGCAGCTGTACCAGTTCGCACTCGAAGGCGTGGCACTGTTCCTGATCCTGTGGCTGTTCTCGCGCAAGCCGCGGCCGACCATGGCGGTATCGGGCATGTTCGCGCTGTTCTACGGGATCTTCCGTTTCATCGTCGAATTCGTCCGCGTGCCGGACGCGCAACTGGGCTATCTGGCCTGGAACTGGCTGACCATGGGGCAGGTGCTGTGCGTGCCGATGATCCTCGGCGGGCTGTTCCTGATCTGGCTGGCGTATCACCGCGCCCCGGCGACACCAGCAGCAGCGGTATAAATTCGAATGCCGGGGCTTCGGCCCCGGCTTCAAGGACACAGGTAATTCATGAAGCAATATCTCGAACTGGTCGCCCACGTCATCAAGAACGGCACCAAACAGGCCAACCGTACCGGCGTGAACACCATCAGTTTTCCGGGTGCCATGCTGCGTTATGACTTGCAGGAAGGCTTCCCGGCGATCACCACGCGCAAGATGGCATTCAAGTCCGCCATTGGCGAGATGTGCGGTTTTCTGCGCGGGGTGAACAACGCCGCTGAATTCCGTGCCCTGGGCTGCAAGGTCTGGGATCAGAATGCCAACGAAAACGCCCAGTGGCTGGCCAACCCGTTCCGCCAGGGTGAAGACGATCTTGGTGAAATTTATGGCGTGCAATGGCGTAAATGGCCGGCGTACAAGCAGATCCCGCTCAGCAATCCTGCCGCGATCGAGCAGACCCTGAGCCAGGGTTACCGCCAGATCGCCGAAGGTGAAGAGAATGGCCAGGCCTACGTGGTGCTGTACAAAGCCATCGATCAGGTTCGTCAGTGCATCGACACCATCATCAAGGACCCGGGCAGCCGCCGGATTCTGTTCCACGGCTGGAATTGCGCCCAGCTGGATGAAATGGCGTTGCCGCCGTGCCACCTGCTTTACCAGTTCCACCCGAATGTCGAGACCAAAGAGATTTCTCTGACCCTCTACATCCGCTCCAACGACCTGGGCCTGGGCACACCGTTCAACCTCACCGAAGGTGCCGCGCTGCTGAGCCTGATCGGCCGCCTGACCGGCTATACGCCGCGTTGGTTCACCTATTTCATCGGTGATGCCCACGTCTACGAAAATCACCTGGACATGCTCAACGAACAGCTCAAGCGCGAGCCGTTCCCGATGCCGAAACTGGTGATCAGTGATCGTGTGCCGGAATTTGCCAAGACCGGTGTGTATCAGCCGGAGTGGCTGGAGCTGGTGGAACCGAGCGATTTTTCGCTGGAAGGCTACGAGCACCACGCGCCAATGACCGCGCCGATGGCGGTCTGATTCAGGCACGGCTTGATCGTCGTTGATTGTTCCCACGCTCTGCGTGGGAACGCATCCCGTGACGCTCTGCGTCACAGTGGACGCGGAGCGTCCATGGCGGCATTCCCACGCAGAGCGTGGGAACGATCAGCGCGAAGGCGTCCTCAATGGCCGTGACTGCGGCCCACGTGGGAGTGTTCCACTTCCGTCGCCACGACCCCGCCACTGACTTCCAATCGCTGCAAGATCCCGCATTGATCGACCTCCGGCCCTTCGCCACAACGTTGACGCAGGTCGAGCAGTTGCGCCTGCAACGCCAGCAAACCGTCGATCCGTGCCTTCACGTGGTGGATATGCTCGTCGATCAGCGCGTTGACGCTTTCGCACTGGTCCTGCGGACTGTCACGAAAGGCCAGCAGGCTGCGGAT
>NZ_RCOB01000159.1:261-9751 GCF_004307665.1 Pseudomonas sp. Sample_16 | reverse complement strand
CCGTGACGACGATGGTGAAGATCAGCGTGCCGAGCATCAGCAGCGGGAAGGATTCGATACCGAAGTAAGCCAGCAGAGCCAGACTGATTGCCGCCAGGTAAGCGGAAATCATGTAAACCTCGCCGTGGGCGAAGTTGATCATGCCGATGATGCCATAGACCATTGTGTAGCCGATGGCGATCAGGCCATAGACCGACCCGAGGGTCAGGCCGTTGACCAGTTGCTGCAGGAAAATACCATCCATAACGCAATCTCACGCAATGAGAACCTGCACATGTGGCTGTGCGGTTCCTCTAAGGAAAATACAGATATACGTCGGAGCAATGTCATTCACGATCAGGCAGACCACCACGGTCCCTGTGGAAGCTGGCTTGCCAGCGATGGCGGTTGAACATTCGACAAAAATGTCTCTTGCAAGTCCGCCCATCGCGGGCAAGCCCGCTCCCACAAGGGATCTGTGGGGTTCAGGTGATCGAATCAGCCCTTACTTCTGTTTTTCCAGTTGGTGATATTTGCCGTCCTTGTCCCACTGGTAAACAACGTAGTCGGAGACTTTCAGGTCGCCCTTGCTGTCCCAGGTCTTCTCGCCCATGACGGTCTTGACCGGGTTCTTCTTCAGCCACTCAGCGGCTTTTTCGCCACTGTTGGACTTGGCGCCGTTGAAGGCTGCAGCCAGGGTTTGCACCGAAGCGTAGGCGTACAGGGTGTAGCCTTCAGGCTCGGTACCGGCCTTGCGGAAGGCGTCTACCACGGTCTTGCTGTCTGGCAGCAGGCGAGGGTCGGCACCGAAGGTCATCAGCACGCCGTCAACGAATTGCGGACCGCCAGCGGTGGTCACCAGTTCGTCGGTCACGATACCGTCGTCAGACATGAACTTGACGTCTTTGAGGCCTTGTTCACGCAGTTGACGAACCAGAGGGCCGGCTTCCGGGTGCAGACCACCGAAGTAGACAACGTCAGCGCCAGCGCCACGGATCTTGGTCACGATGGTGCTGAAGTCTTTCTCGCCACGGGTCAGGCCTTCGTACAGCACAGGCGTTACGCCGCGCTTGACCAGTTGAGCCTTGGTGGCGTCAGCCAGGCCTTGGCCGTAGGTGTCCTTGTCGTGCAGCACGACGACTTTCTTGCCCTTGAGCACGTCGACGATGTAATCGCCGGCCACGATGCCCTGCTGGTCGTCACGACCGCACATACGGAACATGGCGCTCAGGCCGCGTTCGGTAACCTGTGGGTTGGTGGAGCCTGGAGTAATGGCGATGATGCCCGCTTCGTCGTAGATCTCGGAGGCCGGGATGGTCGACGAGGAGCAGAAGTGACCGACGACGCCGGCCACTTTCTGGTTGGTCAGGTCTTTGGCGACCGTCACAGCCTGTTTCGGTTCGCAGGCGTCATCGCCCTTGACCAGTACGATTTTTTCCCCGTTAACCCCGCCCGCCGCGTTGACCGCATCGGCCGCCGCCTGTGCACCCTTCATGTACTGTTCGCCAAATGCCGCGTTGGCACCGGTCATTGGTCCCGCTACGCCGATCTTGATGTCAGCCTGAGCAAACGCAGAAACACCCAGCGCAGTTGCCACTGCGAGGGCCAGAAAGCCTTTCTTGTAAAACGTCTGGGACATGAGGTGATGCTCCTTGGTTTTTTTAATTGGCACTACAACTTCACTGAATGCTCAGAGCAAGGGCCGTGCCATCGGTTTTTTATTCTGAAAAAAGTCGCTGCCTTATTGTTTTTTCGACTGTTTCGAGCCCATTTTCATTGGGCGTGCAACCGTCTAAACCGCGGAAGGTAAAACCATTTTTTATTTGAGGCGCAACCCGCCTGCGCCATCATTGCAACCGCGGCTTTAAACGACGTGCAACCAGCCTGTAACAACGTGCGTCACCGAAGTGCACACTGCTGGTGCGGGACTGCTACAACCCGCACCACTACAGGCTAGCTGCAGATCGAAAAAGCGCCGCTTTGCCCTGCAAAAATCCACATTCAGATCACGATCCGCAGGCACTGGCCCGCGTGATACAGCGAAAACCCCGCCTCGTACAGGCAACTGCGCAACCCCACCCCGGCCAATGGCTGCATGGGCGCGAAGGGAATCGGCAGCGCTTGAGGATTTCCGTTACACAGGTAATCGGCAAATGCTTTGCCCACCACCGTTCCGGTAGTCACGCCACGACCGTTGTAACCGGTGACTGCCACTAAACCGGGCGCCGGTTCGAACAGGCGCATCAGATGATCGGGAGTAAAAGCGATGCATCCGGTCCAGGTACATTCCCATTCGACCGGTTTGAGGTAAGGAAAATAATGCTGCTGCACCCGGTCGGCCCAGGCTTTGAGAAACCAGGTCGGCTTCTGATTGCCATTGCCCAGACTGCCCAGCAGCAGGCGACCGTCCTTGTCACGACGAATGCTGCTGAGCACTTGCCGGGTGTCCCAGGAACCCTGGCCACCGGGCAAGATTTGCTGAGCGGCGTCTTCGGTCAGCGGCACCGAAGCCACCTGATAGTAGTAACCGGGGAAAAAGTTACGCCGCAACTCAGTCCAGTCGCCTTCGGTATAGGCATTGGAGGCGATCACCACTTGCTCGGCCAGCACCGAACCCTGTGCAGTCTGCACCGACCAGCGCTGCCCCTGACGTTCGAGTCGGCTGACGGGTGAATGATCGAACAACTGACCGCCCAGACTGATGGCCGCCTTGGCCAGCCCCGTGGTATAGGCCATCGGGTTAAGCGTGCCGGCACGCCGATCGAGCAGCGCAGCGGCAATTTTTTTGGTGCCGGTGGCTTGTTCGCACGCTTGACCGGTGAGCAATTCCACCGGTGCACCGCGACGTTTCCATTGTTCTTCACGACTGCGCAAGTCGGCTTCGCCACGGGCGTTGTGCGCCATGTGCAGCGTGCCTTCGCGGCGCAACTGGCAATCGATGTTGTATTTATCCACAAGGCTGAACACCAGGGACGGGGCCGCACCGAGCATGCGGTTGAGCTGGCTGCCGACCTCAGTGCCAAACCCGGCTTCAATCTCGTCCGGGGGAATCCACATGCCCGCATTGACCAGCCCGACGTTGCGCCCCGAGCCGCCATGCCCGGCGCGATGGGCTTCCAGCACGCAAACGGTCTTGCCCTGTTCCAGCAGATGCACCGCCGCCGACAAACCGGTAAACCCGGCGCCGATGACGCAGACATCGACCTTCACTTCCCCCTTGAGCGCCGCGTTGTCGGGCCTTTGCGGCGTCAGTTTTTCCCACAGACACTCTTCGCGTAACGGCATTGCCAGACTCCAACAGAAACCTAACTAACACACCATTTACCTGTGGGAGCGGGCTTGCCCGCGATAGCGTCAGCACCTTCAACATCCAGGTGACTGACCGATTGCCATCGCGGGCAAGCCCGCTCCCACAGTGATCTTCATGGGTTCAAAAGTTGTATTTAATCGAACGTGATGCCCTGGGCCAACGGCAACTCCAGCGAGTAGTTCACGGTGTTGGTTTGACGACGCATGTAGCCGCGCCATGCATCGGAGCCCGACTCACGGCCGCCGCCGGTTTCTTTCTCGCCACCGAACGCGCCGCCGATTTCCGCACCGCTCGGGCCGATGTTGACGTTGGCAATGCCGCAGTCACTGCCTACCGCCGACATGAACTGCTCGGCTTCACGCACATCGGTGGTGAAGATGCACGAGGACAGGCCTTGCGGCACGGCGTTGTTCAGACGCAGGGCTTCGTTGAAGTCGCTGTAACCGACCACGTACAGAATCGGCGCGAAGGTTTCGTGGCAGACCACGTCACTCTGTTCCGGCATTTCGACGATGGCTGGCGATACGTAGTAGGCATTCGGGAACTTGTCTTGCAGTTGACGCTTGCCGCCGAACACCTTGCCGCCTTCGCTCAAGGCCTGCTCAAGCGCGTCCTGCATGTTCTCGAAGCTTTGCTTGTCGATCAGCGGGCCGATCAGGTTGCCTTCCAGCGGATGGCCGATGCGCACTTTGGAGTAAGCGGCTTTCAGGCGAGTGACGATTTCTTCTTTGACTGACTCATGGGCAATCAGGCGACGCAAGGTGGTGCAACGCTGGCCGGCGGTGCCGACGGCGCTGAACAGAATCGCACGAACGGCCATGTCCAGGTCGGCGCTTGGGCCCAGGATCATCGCGTTGTTGCCACCCAACTCGAGAATACTGCGAGCGAAGCGTGCGGCGATTTTCGGCGCCACTTCGCGACCCATGCGGGTGCTGCCGGTGGCGCTGACCAGCGCGACACGCGGGTCGTCGACCAGGGCTTCGCCGGCGTCACGACCGCCGATGATGACCTGGCTCAGGTGCGGCGGTGCGTCGCTGAAGTTCTTCAGCACGCGATCGAACAGCGCCTGGCAGGCCAGTGCAGTCAGCGGGGTTTTCTCCGACGGTTTCCAGATCACCGGGTTACCGCAGACCAGCGCCAGCGTGGCGTTCCAGGCCCAGACCGCGACCGGGAAGTTGAACGCACTGATCACGCCAACCACGCCCAGCGGATGCCAGGTTTCGCGCATGTGGTGGCCAGGACGCTCGGAAGCGATGGTCAAGCCGTACAACTGACGGGACAGACCGACGGCGAAATCGCAGATGTCGATCATCTCCTGAACCTCGCCCAGACCTTCCTGGGTGATCTTGCCCGCTTCCCACGACACCAGCTCGCCGAGATCGGCCTTGTACTCACGCAGGATGTCGCCCAGTTGACGCACCAGCTCGCCACGGCGCGGCGCCGGCACCTTGCGCCACAGCTCGAACGCATGATCTGCGCGACTGATGTGCTGCTCGACTTCAGCGGCGCCTTCCCAGTTCACGGCGGCGATGCGACTGCCGTCGATGGGCGAATGCACAGGCACTTTGCCGTTCTGGTACAGGGCCGGGTTTACACCAAGACGATCAAGCAATGCGGCAACCATGGGTCACTCCTCAAGCAAAAAACGGAACGGGTGCAGTCGCAGCAACACGACTGATCAGACCTGTAGTTTTAGCGCCACGCAGGTTACTCAACAAACGACCATTAAGAGAGATATCATTCCGTTTATTCATGCTGTGCATTGCTGGCAATAAAGAAACAAGAACAAAAGGACCGCCCATGCTGAACAAACGCTATTTGCCATCGATCGCTGCCCTGCAGTGTTTCGAAGCCGTGACCCGGCATTTGAGCTTTACCCGGGCTGCCGAAGAATTGAACCTGACCCAGAGCGCCGTCAGCAAGCAGGTGGCACAACTGGAAGAGCTATTGCAGCACCTGTTGTTTCGCCGGGTGCGTCGGCGTCTGCAAATGACCCCGGCGGGCGATCTGTATCTGGTGGAAGTACGGAAAATCCTCACGCAGGTCGAGATGTCGACGCATTACTTGCGTTCCTACGGCGGCGAAACCGAAGTCCTGCGCGTCTCGACACCGTCGACCTTCGGCGCGCGCTGGCTGGTCCCACGCCTCAAAGGCTGGCGGCTGCGTCATCCGTCGATCCATCTGGACCTGTGCAACGAACAGGAAGCCGACGACTTGCTGCAGGGTCGCAGCGATCTGGCGTTCTACTTCGGCCAGGGGTCACGCCCCGGTACCGAATGCCTGAAGCTGTTCAGCGAAGAGTTGGTGCCTGTGTGTGCTCCCGGCAGCCTGCCGGAGGTACCGTTTACCGACCCGACGCAACTCACCGACCTGGTCCTGCTGCAAAACGCCTCCAGGCCTCAGGCGTGGCATGACTGGTTCGACAGTCAGGGCTACCACACCGAACACAGCTACCACGGCCCGCGCTTCGAAACCTTTTATATGTGCATCCGCGCCGCTCAAGTCGGCTGTGGCGTCGCATTGCTGCCGCGCTTTCTGGTGGAAGAGGAACTGGCAGACGGCAAGCTGGTCATTCCATGGCAGCATGCAATGCCCAGCACCGACGCCTATTACCTGGCGTATCCGGAACACTCGGCGGAAGTGCCCAAGGTTCGGGATTTCGTGAAGTGGATGCTCGAGCAGGTTGATAGCCCCGACGTGTAACAAGCTGCCACCTGACGCCTCACTAAATTGGCCCCGTCCTGGGGCTAAAGCCCCTGCCTTATACGTTCTCGCTGGTTAAAAGACTCTTCATACTTCATTCTTTTCCTTATCAATTTCTCTTCATACCTTAGTGCTTCAAGTTGTGGATTGTTTCCATGAAACTGCATCCTGGAAACGCCTAATAAGTGCTTATCCTGAAGCACCTCACTCGGAAAATGACCGGGCATCTCACCAAGCGCCGTCCTGCGCAGCATCTGCAAATCTCTAACGGACAGATGACCTGTATCACGATCAGGCCAAAGCGGTGGCTGCTGAATACCTCTTGCCGTTTTTTGCATTTCCTTTGAGGCGAGAGAAAAATTGACCAGATCATCGCCAGCAAGAAAACCAGCAACGGTCTGAAGGGGCTTGCCCTTTAACGGGGTCAAATCCCCCAGCGGCTCTATAAATTTTTGGGCGATTGACTGGGTTACTGTTGATGCTCTGGAAAAATTCCAAAGATCGCGGCCAGATAAATTTCCAGCGATTGTATCCAGCACATGTGGCGTTCCGGTAAACAACCGGAGACTTCCTAAGGGGCTGGCCGTCCTCTCTCTAAACATCATCCACAACTTAAGTACGCTGTGCCCTGTCGGATCTCGTCGATTAATCGGGTCACCCAAACAGTACCCATACGTATTCAACCCACCTTCACCGAACGGACTCCAGCTGTCCGGGGAGTTGAACCGCATCAGCACTGGATTGAAAGCCCGATAGCCGTTGCCTAATAAATAACGCCCTGTCACCGGGTCCCAAGGTTCTCCGTTAAAACCCAACACGCTAAACACGGCACTGGAAGAAGGACGGTAGCCATAGGCTGTATAGCCAACGGGACTGGAGTTAATCGTATGCAATACGCTGCGTTGTTGATCTGTGGCGAGCAATGCAGTCTCTATCTCCGCACCTTGCCGTCGCTGCTGCGCCAACTGTTGATCCTCATTCTGGAAAATCGAACGCTGTACCTGACCTTGAATTTGCGTAGCTAGATGATGTCTCTGGAAAAAACACTGGATGGGCGACTGATGAAAAGGTCCACTCTCAACCAGGCGATCCAGTGCGTCATAACGGTAGCGGCAGAGAACAACTTCGTGTTTGGCCTGCATGGGCGAGTACCTCGAAGAATCCACTGATTCAATGTTTCACTATGGGACCCTCCATCGAAGCCGCCAACTATCAGAACTGATAGTGTCGAGCCATCCAGCTGCCAGAAAGAAAAATGCCATCGCTCACCCCTGACTGGCATTATGTTCGCTCCTCAATCAGTGGATGTTGAACACTCGACATTCTTCTTGAGTTTCATGTGGCCACATTCGTGGTCTGTACAGACTGGAGCCCTCCCATGAGCGAGAGCGTGTTTGCCGATCGCATCGTGCAGAACCTGCTCGACACCGACTTCTACAAACTGACGATGATGCAGGCGGTGCTGCACAACTACCCGAACGTCGAAGTCGAATGGGAGTTTCGTTGCCGTAACAGCGAGGATCTACGCCCGTATCTGGCGGAGATTCGTTACCAGATCGAGCGTTTGTCGGAATTGAGCCTGAGCGCCGATCAGCTGAGCTTCCTGGAGCGCATCAGCTTCCTGAAGCCAGACTTCCTGCGCTTTCTCGGGCTGTTTCGGTTCAACCTGCGCTACATCCACACCGGCATCGAAAATGGCGAACTGTTCATCCGCCTGCGCGGCCCGTGGCTGCATGTGATTTTGTTCGAAGTACCTTTGCTGGCGATCGTCAGCGAAGTACGCAATCGCTACCGATACCGTGAAATCGTTCTCGAACAGGCACGCGAGCAGCTGTATCGCAAGTTCGACTGGCTGACGGCCAACGCCGACAGCGACGAACTGTCGGAGCTGCAGGTCGCCGATTTCGGCACGCGTCGACGCTTCT
Source organism: Pseudomonas sp. Sample_16 (assembly GCF_004307665.1). NCBI lineage: Bacteria > Pseudomonadati > Pseudomonadota > Gammaproteobacteria > Pseudomonadales > Pseudomonadaceae > Pseudomonas > Pseudomonas sp. Sample_16. Next base: position 1,834 of record NZ_RCOB01000159.1, on the reverse strand, counting down.
CGTACCGCGTGCAGGAAGAAGTGGTGAATGTACTCAAGCACGACTTTCCCGGCCGTTTCGTCGGCACCAGCAACGTGCACCTGTCGCGGGAACTGGACATGAAACCGCTGGGTACCATGGCCCACGAATGGATCATGGCTCACCAGCAACTCGGCCCACGGCTGATCGACAGCCAGATTGCCGCCCTTGATTGCTGGGTCCGCGAATACAGGGGCCTGTTGGGCATCGCGCTGACCGACTGCATCACCATGGATGCCTTCCTCGGCGATTTCGATCTGTTCTTCGCCAAACTGTTCGACGGGTTGCGCCACGATTCGGGCGACCCGGTGCTGTGGGCAGAAAAGGCCATCGCCCACTATCACAAGCTCGGCATCGACCCCATGAGCAAGACGCTGACCTTCTCCGACAGTCTGACACTGCCCAAGTCCCTGGAGATATTCCGGGCGCTGCGTGGTCGGATCAATGTGAGCTTCGGCATCGGCACCAACCTGACCTGTGACATTCCGGGTGTCGAACCGATGAGCATCGTGCTTAAAATGACCGCCTGCAACGGCCAGCCGGTGGCGAAAATCTCCGACGAGCCAGGCAAGACTCACTGTAAAGACCCGAATTTCGTCGCTTATTTGCGACACGTTTTCCAGGTTCCTGCCTTATCCAGTCTATCTAGCAAGGAGTGAATTCATGCAAGCCGTACAGCGTGAGATTGCTGAGCAGCTCAAGGTTCAACCGCCGTTCGCCGATGACGCCGCCCTCGAGGCAGAAGTCGCCCGACGGATCACCTTCATTCAGGATTGCCTGATCAATTCCGGGCTCAAGACGCTGGTGCTGGGCATCAGTGGCGGGGTCGACTCCCTGACCGCGGGCCTGCTGGCCCAGCGCGCCATGCGTGAACTGCGCCAGCGCACCGGTGACGGCAACTACAAGTTCATCGCCGTGCGCCTGCCATACGAAACCCAGTTCGATGAACACGACGCCCAGGCGTCGGTGGACTTCATCAAGCCGGACGAGCGCCATACCGTGAATATCGGCCCGGCGGTCAAATCCCTGGCCAATGAAGTGGCGGCCTTTGAAGGCAAGCACGCAGTCTCGGTGGATTTCGTGCTGGGCAACACCAAGGCGCGGATGCGCATGGTCGCTCAGTACACCATCGCCGGTGCGGCCCACGGCCTGGTGATCGGCACCGACCACGCAGCGGAAGCTGTGATGGGCTTCTTCACCAAGTTCGGCGATGGCGCTTGCGACCTCGCACCGCTGAGCGGGTTGGTGAAAAACCAGGTCCGGGCGATTGCCCGCAGCTTCGGCGCCCCGGAGTCACTGGTGGAAAAAGTCCCGACCGCCGACCTCGAAGACCTGTCACCGGGCAAACCGGACGAAGCCTCCCACGGCGTGACCTATGCCGAGATCGATGCCTTCCTGCATGGCAACCCGGTGCGCGAAGAAGCGTTCAAGATCATCGTCGACACCTACAACAAGACGCACCACAAGCGGGTGATGCCGTTTGCGCCTTGATGGGTGATTGAATGAAAAAGCCCGCTGAAGTGTTGAGCTTCAGCGGGCTTTTTTGCGCTGATCG
>NZ_RCOB01000159.1:0-251 GCF_004307665.1 Pseudomonas sp. Sample_16 | reverse complement strand
GAATGAAAAAGCCCGCTGAAGTGTTGAGCTTCAGCGGGCTTTTTTGCGCTGATCGTTCCCATGCTCTGCGTGGGAATGCAGGCCGGGACGCTCCGCGTCCCAAAGCGTGACGCAGAACGTCACAGGAGGCATTCCCACGCGGAGCGTGGGAACGATCATGAAACGTGTGATGCCCTTTGCGCCTTGAGGAATGAGCGAATGAAAAAGCCCGCTGAAGTGTTGAGCTTCAGCGGGCTTTTTTGCGCTGATCG
>NZ_RCOB01000034.1:0-9785 GCF_004307665.1 Pseudomonas sp. Sample_16 | reverse complement strand
AGCGCTCGTGCATGGCATCCAGGGTGGCGATGTCGTAATAGCCGCGAGCGATGCCGGACTGGTTGGTAGCAACCGCTACCGTCCAGCCGGCCTTGCTCAACTGCGCAATGGCTTCGATCGAACCGGGAAGTGGAATCCACTCCTGCACCGACTTGATGTAAGCGTCGGAGTCGTAATTGATCACTCCGTCGCGATCGAGAATCAGCAGTTTCAACAGCAGCCCCTCAGCCCAGCAGCGAAATATCGGCAACGCCGAGGAACAAGCCGCGCAGGCGCGCCAGCAATGCGTAACGGTTGGCGCGCACGTTGGCGTCGTCAGCGTTGACCATCACGGCTTCGAAGAACGCATCCACCGGCTCACGCAACGCCGCCAGACGTGCCAACGATTCGCTGTACTGACGGGCCGCAGCCATCGGCTGGACAGCCTGGTCTGCCTGCTGGATCGCCGAGTACAGGGAGAACTCGTTGGCGTTGTCGAAGTACTTGGCTTCCACCACGGTAGGAACGGAGCCTTCGACCTTGCTCAGCAAGTTCGACACACGCTTGTTCACCGCCGCCAGGGCCGCGGCTTCCGGCAATTGACGGAAGGCTTGCACGGCTTGCACACGCTGATCGAAGTCCAGGGCCGAACCCGGCTTCAGGGCACGTACCGACAGATAGGTTGCGACATCGACGCCTTCGTCTTCGTAACGTGCACGCAGGCGATCGAAGATGAACTCCAGCACCGAATCGTTCAGACCGGCAGCCTTGACCTTGGCACCGAACGCGGTCACGGCGAAAGCCACGGCGTCGTTCAGGTCCAGATCGAGTTTTTTCTCGATCAGGATACGCAGCACGCCCAGCGCAGCACGGCGCAGTGCGTACGGGTCTTTGCTGCCTGTTGGCAGCATGCCGATACCGAAAATGCCCACCAGCGTGTCGAGCTTGTCGGCAATCGCCACGGCCGCACCGGTCAGTGTGCTCGGCAATTCAGCGCCGGCACCGCGCGGCATGTATTGCTCGTTCAGCGCCAGTGCGACGTCTTGCGGCTCGCCGTCGTTGAGGGCGTAGTAGTAACCGGCGACACCTTGCATCTCCGGGAACTCGCCGACCATTTCGGTAGCAAGGTCACACTTCGACAGCAGGCCTGCACGGGCAGCCCAGGAGGCGTTGCCGCCAATGCGAGCTGCGATGTAAGCGGCGAGTTTGGAAACACGTTCGGCCTTGTCGTAGACGCTGCCGAGTTTTTCCTGGAACACCACGTTCTGCAGGCGCAGGTTGAAGTCTTCGAGTTTCTGCTTCTTGTCTTGCTTGAAGAAGAACTCGGCGTCGGTCAGGCGTGGGCGAACCACTTTCTCGTTACCGGCGATGATCTGCTGCGGATCCTTGCTTTCGATGTTGGCCACGGTAATGAAACGAGGCAGCAACTTGCCGTCGGCATCCAGCAGGCAGAAGTACTTCTGGTTGTCCTGCATGGTGGTGATCAGCGCTTCTTGCGGCACATCGAGGAAGCGCTCTTCGAACGAGCACACCAGCGGCACCGGCCATTCGACCAGCGCGGTCACTTCATCGAGCAGGGCCGGCGGAACGATTGCCGTGCCTTCCTGGCGGGTGGCCAGCTCTTCGGTGCGCTTGCTGATGATCTCGCGGCGCTCGTTGGCGTCGGCCAGCACATAAGCGGCACGCAGGTCGGCCAGGTAGCTGGACGGCGAACCGATGCGCACGCTTTGCGGGTGATGGAAGCGGTGACCGCGAGAGTCGCGACCGGCCTTCTGGGCGAGGATGGTGCAATCGATGACCTGGTCACCGAGCAGCATCACCAGCCATTGGGTCGGACGAACGAATTCTTCCTTGCGCGCGCCCCAACGCATGCGTTTCGGGATCGGCAGGTCGTTCAGGGAATCTTCGACGATGGTCGGCAGCAGGCTCGCGGTCGGCTTGCCGGCGATGCTTTGGCTGTAACGCAGTTTCGGGCCGCTCTGATCGATTTCGCTCAGGTCGACGCCACACTTCTTGGCAAAACCCAGTGCTGCCTGGGTCGGGTTGCCTTCGGCATCGAATGCGGCCTGACGTGGCGGGCCATCGAGGTTGATGCTGCGATCCGGCTGCTGGGTGGCCAGCGAGGTGATCAGCACCGCCAGGCGACGTGGCGCGGCGTAAACGGTTTTGGTCTCGTAGTTCAGGCCGGCAGCTTGCAAGCCCTTGTCGATACCGGCGAGGAACGCCTCGGCCAAGGTGTTCAGGGCCTTGGGTGGCAGTTCTTCGGTGCCCAGTTCAACCAGAAAATCCAGAGCACTCATTGTGCAGCCTCCAGCTTGGCCAGTACTTCGTCACGCAGGTCCGGGGTCGCCATCGGGAAGCCCAGCTTGGCGCGAGCCAGCAGGTAGGCTTGCGCAACGGAACGCGCCAGGGTGCGCACACGCAGAATGTATTGCTGACGCGCGGTCACCGAGATGGCCCGGCGCGCATCCAGCAGGTTGAAGGTATGGGAAGCCTTCAACACCATTTCGTAGCTCGGCAACGGCAGCGGCTGGTCGAGCTCGATCAGGCGCTTGGCTTCGCTTTCGTAGAAATCGAACAGCTCGAACAGCTTCTCGACGTTGGCGTGTTCGAAGTTGTAGGTCGACTGTTCCACTTCGTTCTGGTGGAACACGTCGCCGTAGGTCACCTTGCCGAACGGACCGTCAGCCCAGACCAGGTCGTAGACCGAGTCCACGCCTTGCAGGTACATGGCCAGACGCTCGAGACCGTAGGTGATCTCGCCGGTCACCGGGTAGCATTCGATGCCGCCCGCTTGCTGGAAGTAAGTGAACTGGGTCACTTCCATGCCGTTGAGCCAGACTTCCCAGCCCAGACCCCAGGCGCCGAGGGTCGGCGATTCCCAGTTGTCTTCAACGAAACGGATGTCGTGGACCAGCGGGTCCAGGCCGACGTGCTTGAGGGAGCCCAGGTACAGTTCCTGGAAGTTGTCCGGGTTCGGCTTCAGGACCACCTGGAACTGGTAGTAGTGCTGCAGACGGTTCGGGTTTTCGCCGTAGCGGCCGTCAGTCGGGCGACGGCTTGGCTGTACGTAGGCGGCGTTCCAGGTTTCCGGGCCAATGGCGCGCAGGAATGTTGCGGTGTGGAAAGTGCCGGCGCCTACTTCCATATCGTAGGGCTGAAGTACCACACAACCTTGCTCGGCCCAGTATTGCTGGAGGGCGAGGATCAAGTCTTGGAAGGTACGCACGGCTGGCGTAGGCTGGCTCACGAAATTCACCTGTTTCTTGGGCTGCGATTTAAAGAGCGGGAGTATACCCGATTCATTGCTGCGCACGCCCCCTGGAGCCTTATGCCACGCTGCTTTTGGTGTTCCGAAGATCCGCTGTACATGGCTTATCACGATCAGGAGTGGGGCACGCCGCTACGCGATGCGCAGGGTTTGTTCGAGTTGCTTTTGCTCGAAGGGTTCCAGGCCGGCCTTTCCTGGATCACCGTGCTGCGCAAACGCGAGCATTACCGACAGGTGATGTTCGGTTTTGACGTGCAGCGCGTGGCGCAGATGAGCGACGCGGAAATCGATGAATTGATGCTCGATCCGGGGATCATTCGCAATCGCCTCAAACTCAATGCGGCCCGGCGCAACGCCCAGGCCTGGCTGGCGCTGGAGGACCCGGTGGAGTTTCTCTGGTCCTTTGTCGGAGGCAAGCCCGTGATCAACCATTTCAGGGATCGCAGTGAAGTCCCCGCCGTGACGCCGACCGCCGTGGAAATGAGCAAAGGCCTGAAAAAAGCCGGTTTCACCTTTGTCGGGCCGACCATTTGCTACGCCTTGATGCAGGCCAGCGGCATGGTCATGGATCACACCAAGGATTGCGATCGCTACGCGATGCTGGCGAACGGCGGTTAGAATGACCGCCTCGCGCACAGCACAAAATCAGGAGTGACCTGTGGATAAGTTTAAAGGCGCCTTGCTGGTAGGCGCTCTGCGGCTGTTTGCCCTGCTCCCGTGGCGGGCCGTGCAGGCCGTGGGCTCGGCGATCGGCTGGGTCATGTGGAAAACCCCGAACCGCTCCCGCGATGTCGTACGGATCAACCTCGCCAAGTGCTTTCCGGACATGGACCCCGCCGAACGTGAGCGGCTGGTCGGCCAAAGCCTGAAAGACATCGGCAAATCCCTGACTGAAAGCGCCTGCGCCTGGATCTGGCCGGCCCAGCGCTCGATCGATCTGGTGCGCGAGGTAGAAGGGCTGGATGTTTTGAAGGACGCATTGGCGTCGGGCAAGGGTGTGGTTGGCATCACCAGCCATCTGGGTAACTGGGAAGTGCTCAACCACTTCTATTGCAGCCAGTGCAAGCCGATCATTTTCTATCGGCCGCCAAAATTGAAGGCGGTGGACGAATTGCTGCAAAAGCAGCGGGTGCAATTGGGCAACAAGGTTGCCGCTTCGACCAAGGAAGGCATCCTCAGCGTCATCAAGGAAGTGCGCAAAGGTGGTGCGGTGGGCATTCCGGCTGACCCGGAACCGGCCGAATCCGCCGGGATCTTCGTGCCGTTCTTCGCCACCCAGGCGCTGACCAGCAAGTTTGTACCGAACATGCTCGCAGGCGGCAAAGCGGTCGGCGTTTTCCTGCATGCGCTGCGGCTGCCGGATGGTTCGGGTTACAAAGTGATCCTCGAAGCTGCGCCAGAGGCCATGTACAGCACCGACACCGCAGAGTCCTGTGCGGCCATGAGCCAGGTCGTCGAGCGCTATGTGCGGGCTTATCCGAGCCAGTACATGTGGAGCATGAAGCGCTTCAAGAAGCGCCCACCCGGTGAAGCGCGCTGGTACTGACGCAGTTGGCACACTCTGTGGATAACCTGTAGGAGCGAGGCTTGCCCGCGAAGGCGACTGTCAGCCGACAAACGATATTGAAGGCGAAGTCCTCTTCGCGGGCAAGCCTCGCTCCTACAGGTCTGGATTATCCACAATCGATTTTCAAGGGCGCAAAAAGATGTCCGAGCAGCGCAAATCATTTCGCATCAAGATCACCCACGAAAGCTTCGGCGAATGCCTGGGCCAGACGCGCAATCTTTCGCACACGGGTGTCTACGTCAAGCACCCGGCACTGGCGGCCTTGCCTAAAGGTGCGGTGGTCTACGGCCAGGTGCAGGACTTGCCCACAGGCGCGCCGCGAGTGCGCATGGAAGTGGTGCAGGTGGATGTCGAAGGGATTGGCTTGCGCTATCTCTGATCGGCTCGGTCCAGTTTTTTCATAAACACAGTCATTTCCTTCTCGGCCTGCTTGTCGCCATGGTTGCGAGCGGCTTCCACGCCCTTCTCCCAAGCCTGACGCGCAGCCGCGTGATCCCCAAGTGCCAGATGCGCCTTGCCCAGCAGCTTCCACGCCGCCGAATACTTCGGGTCGAAATCGACGCAGCGTTGAAAATGCTCCGCCGCCTTGGCGTTCTCCCCCAGATCCAGATAACCCTTGCCCAAGCCGAAGCGCAGTAAAGAGTTATCCACACCCTTGGCGAGCATTTTTTCCAGGGATTCGATCATGGACACTTTTCCTTTGAGAGTAGAAATCTCTGTGGCGAGGGAGCTTGCTCCCGCTCGAGCGCGAAGCGGTCGCTAAAGAGCTACCTGGCTATGTCTGATAAATCGCGATCAGAGGTTTTGCGACTGCTGCGCAGCCGAGCGGGAGCAAGCTCCCTCGCCACAAAAAAGCAGGGTCAGAAGAAACTCAACCCTACATGGAACAGCTTTTCCACATCGCGAATATGCTTTTTATCCACAAGGAACAGGATTACATGGTCACCGGTTTTGATCACGGTATCGTCGTGGGCAATGATCACTTCTTCGTCGCGGATGATCGCGCCGATCGTTGTACCCGGTGGCAGCCCGATGTTCTCGATGGCCTTGCCGATCACCTTGCTCGATTTTGCATCGCCATGGGCGATGGCTTCGATGGCCTCGGCCGCACCGCGGCGCAGTGAGTGCACACTGACGATATCGCCCCGGCGCACGTGGGCCAGCAAGGTGCCGATGGTCGCCAGTTGCGGGCTGATGGCGATGTCGATGTCACCGCCCTGGATCAGGTCGACGTAGGCCGGGTTGTTGATGATGGTCATCACCTTCTTGGCGCCCAGACGCTTGGCCAGCAGCGACGACATGATGTTGGCCTCGTCGTCGTTGGTCAGCGCCAGGAACAGATCGGCGTCGGCGATGTTTTCTTCCATCAGCAGGTCGCGGTCCGAGGCGCTACCTTGCAAGACCACAGTACTGTCGAGGTGGTCCGAGAGATGACGGCAACGTGCCGGGTTCATCTCGATGATCTTCACTTGATAGCGGCTTTCGATGGCTTCGGCCAAGCGCTCGCCGATCTGGCCGCCACCGGCGATGACGATGCGTTTGTAGGTCTCGTCGAGACGGCGCATTTCGCTCATCACGGCGCGAATGTTCGCCTTGGCGGCGATGAAAAACACCTCGTCGTCGGCCTCGATCACGGTGTCGCCCTGGGGCAGGATCGGCCGGTCGCGGCGGAAAATCGCGGCCACGCGGGTTTCGACGTTCGGCATGTGCTCACGCAACTGCCGCAATTGCTGGCCCACCAGCGGCCCACCGTAGTAAGCGCGCACGGCCACCAGTTGCGCCTTGCCTTCGGCGAAGTCGATCACCTGCAGGGCTCCGGGGTGCTGGATCAGGCGCTTGATGTAGTTGGTGACCACTTGTTCCGGGCTGATCAGCACATCCACCGGAATCGCTTCATTCTGGAACAGCTGCTCTTCGCGGGTCAGGTAGGCAGCCTCGCGCACCCGGGCGATCTTGGTCGGGGTGTGGAACAGCGTGTGGGCGACCTGGCAGGCGACCATGTTCGTTTCATCGCTGTTGGTCACGGCGACCAGCATGTCCGCATCATCGGCCCCGGCCTGACGCAGCACGGTCGGGAATGAGCCGCGGCCCTGGACGGTGCGGATGTCCAGCCGGTCGCCGAGGTCGCGCAGGCGCTCACCGTCGGTATCGACCACCGTGATGTCGTTGGCCTCGCTGGCCAAGTGTTCCGCCAGCGAACCGCCGACCTGCCCTGCGCCGAGGATGATGATTTTCATCCAGTCACTCCCTTAAACCGGTTAACCGCGTGCGGCGGCGATCTTGATCAGCTTGGCGTAGTAGAAACCGTCGTGTCCGCCCTCTTGCGCCAGCAATTGGCGACCGTGGGGCTGCTTGATGCCGGCCGTGGTGGCCAGGTCCAGCTCACGGGCGCCCGGGGTGCGAGCGAGGAAGGCTTCGATGACTTCGGTGTTCTCGGTCGGCAATGTCGAGCACGTGGCGTAGAGCAGAATGCCGCCCACTTCCAAGGTTATCCACATCGCGTCCAGCAGCTCGCCTTGCAGCACCGCGAGTGCGGCGATGTCGTCGGGTTGACGGGTCAACTTGATGTCCGGGTGACGACGAATCACTCCCGTGGCCGAGCAGGGGGCATCGAGCAGGATGCGCTGGAACGGCTTGCCGTCCCACCACGCCTGGGTATCACGGCCATCGGCGGCAATCAGTTCGGCGCTGAGTTTCAGGCGTTCGAGGTTTTCACGCACGCGCACCAGCCGCTTGGCTTCAAGGTCGACCGCTACGACGCCGGCCAGCTTTGGCTCGGCTTCAAGAATGTGGCAAGTCTTGCCACCCGGAGCACAGCAGGCGTCGAGTACCCGTTGGCCCGGCGCCAGATCCAGCAGGTCGGCGGCCAGTTGCGCGGCTTCATCCTGCACGCTGATCCAGCCTTCGGCGAAACCCGGCAGGCTGCGCACGTCCGTGGCCGCTTCGAGCACGATGCCATCACGGCTGTAGACACACGGGGCGGCGGCGATACCCGCGTTGGTCAGCAAGCCGAGATACGCGTCGCGGCTGTGATGGCGACGATTGACCCGCAGAATCATTGGCGGATGCGCATTGTTCGCCGCGCAGATGGCTTCCCATTGTTCCGGCCAGAAGGCCTTCAGGGATTTTTGCAGCCAGCGCGGGTGAGCGGTGCGCACCACCGGGTCACGTTCCAGCTCGGCAAAAATCGTTTCGCTTTCGCGCTGGGCATTGCGCAGCACGGCGTTGAGCAAGGCCTTGGCCCAGGGTTTTTTCAGCTTGTCGGCGCAGCCAACGGTTTCGCCAATGGCGGCGTGGGCCGGGACGCGGGTGTAGAGCAGTTGATAGAGGCCAACCAGCAGCAGAGCTTCAACATCGGCGTCGGCAGCCTTGAACGGTTTCTGCAACAGCTTGGCCGCCAGTGCCGACAAGCGCGGTTGCCAGCGCGCGGTGCCAAAGGCCAGATCCTGAGTGAAGCCGCGATCACGGTCCTCGACCTTGTCCAGTTGCGTGGGTAGCGAGCTGTTGAGCGATGCTTTTCCGTTCAGGACAGCGGCAAGTGCCTTGGCGGCGGCCAGACGCGGATTCATTGAGCGTCCGCCGCTTGACCGAGAATTGTGCCAATGGCGAATTTCTCCCGACGGCTGTTGAACAAGTCGCTGAAATTCAGTGCCTTGCCACCGGGCAATTGCAGGCGCGTCAGGCACAGGGCCTGCTCACCACAAGCGACGACCAGGCCGTCCTTGCTGGCGCCAAGAATCTCCCCCGGCGTGCCCTTGCCTTCGGCCAGGTGCGCGGCCAGCACTTTCAAGGCTTCGCCATTCAAGGTGCTGTGGGTGATCGGCCAAGGGTTGAAGGCGCGGACCAGGCGTTCCAGTTCAATCGCCGGGCGAGCCCAGTCGATGCGCGCTTCGTCTTTGTTCAATTTGTGTGCATAAGTGGCGAGGCTATCGTCCTGCACTTCGCCTTCCAGGGTACCGGCGGCAAGGCCGGCAATCGCCTGGACCACGGCCGGTGGACCCATTTCGGCCAGACGATCGTGGAGGCTGCCACCGGTGTCTTCGGCACTGATCGGCGTGCTGACCTTGAGCAGCATCGGCCCGGTATCGAGCCCGGCTTCCATGCGCATCACGGTCACGCCGCTTTCGGCATCACCGGCTTCGACGGCACGCTGGATCGGCGCTGCACCGCGCCAGCGCGGCAACAGCGAGGCATGGCTGTTGATGCAGCCCAGGCGCGGAATATCCAGCACCACTTGCGGCAGGATCAGGCCGTAGGCGACCACCACCATCAGGTCTGGCTTCAACGCGGCCAGTTCAGCCTGGGCCTCTTCGTTGCGCAGGGTTGGCGGTTGCAACACGGGGATGTGGTTTTCCAGTGCCAACTGCTTGACCGGGCTTGGCATCATTTTTTGCCCACGGCCTGCCGGGCGATCCGGCTGGGTGTAGACCGCAACGATCTCGTAAGGGCTGATCAGCAGGGCCTTGAGGTGTTCGGCGGCGAATTCCGGGGTGCCGGCAAAGACAATGCGCAGTGGCTCAGTCATGAAAGCTCTCGATTACAAAGCAGCTTGAAAAGAAAAAGGCTTGCCGCAGCAAGCCTTTGAAGAGGGGCATCAGGCGTTCTGGCGATGGAGCTTTTCCAGCTTCTTCTTGATGCGGTCGCGTTTGAGCGTGGACAGGTAGTCGACGAACAATTTGCCGTTGAGGTGGTCGCATTCATGCTGGATGCACACAGCGAGCAAATCTTCGGCGATCAGTTCGTAAGGCTGACCGTCGCGGTCCAGCGCCTTGACCTTGACCCGTTGCGGGCGATCGACGTTTTCGTAGAAGCCCGGCACCGACAGACAGCCTTCCTGATACTGGCCCATGTCTTCGGTTAGCGGTTCGAGCTCGGGGTTGATGAATACTCGAGGCTCGGTTCGGTCTTCGGAAAGGTCCATCACGACGATACGTTTGTGCACGTTGACCTGGGTCGCGGCGAGGCCGA
>NZ_RCOB01000146.1:0-105323 GCF_004307665.1 Pseudomonas sp. Sample_16 | reverse complement strand
GCCCGACAGCCTGCTGATCAGCACGCCGCGTCTGATCGTGCTCTACAGCTGGGCGTTGGGACTGGCCTGCCAACTGGATGCTGCCGAGGAGTTGGCCAGTCATCTGAGCCGTTTCCTGCCGGCCCCGTCGGCTACCGCGCAGAAGTCGATGCTGGCGCAATGGCTGGCCCTGAGCGGGATCATCGCTCGCGGGCGTGGCAACCGTGAACTCACGCTGCTCTATTGCACCGAGGCACTCGAAAGCCTTCCCTGCAAGCGTTACGGCCAGCGGCTGATGTGTCTTTCGACATTGTCCAACCTGGCCATTGCCGACGGCGACCTGTGGCGTGCGCGCGGGTTGAATCGCGCTTCTCTGGAGTTGGCACAACGGGTCGGCAACCCACTGTTCGAAGCGCTGGCCCATTATGACCGTGCCCGGGTATTGCAGGCGCGCGGGGAAGTCCTGCGCGCCCTTGCCGAAGTTCGCCAAGGGCTGCAGCGTTTGCAAGGTTTGTCACCGCAACGTCTCTATGCCATCCGCGCCCGGCTGACCTTGTACGAAGGGTTTCTGCTGGCTCTGCGCTTGCAACCACACGCGGCGAGAGCGCGTTTGCAGGTGGGCTTGAACGAGGCTCGCGCCTGTCGCGACATCAGCGTGTTGATCGGCCATTGTGTCATCGCCCGGCTCGAAGGCAGCAGCGGCGAGTTTGCCAAGGCCTTTGCCGAACTGGCTGAAGCCGAACGCCTGATGCACATCTGGGACGTGCCGCCGATCTACTATCTGGCGATGATCACCTTGGTCAAATGCGAACTCTGGCTGGCGCAGGGGCGCACAGATCTTGCCGAAGCCTGGCTGGCGCGACTGGGGCAAACCTACAATGGCGAGCATGCTGCAGCGCCACCGGAATTCCATCCGCAATTGCCGTTGCATATCGAACTGCAACAAGCCCTGCTTGAGGTTATACAGGGTCAGCCGATGCTGGCCGAGGGGCGTTTGAATGTCTTGCTCGAGCAGGGTCAGCAAACCGGGCGGCAGATGCTCAGCGCGATGGCGCTGACGCAAAAAGTGTCGCTGTTGCTCACCACCGGCCGCGAGCCCGAGGCCCGCAAGGCGCTGATCCAGGCATTGGACGCCGCTGGCGGGGGCATACTGCAATCGTTCGAAGGTTTGATGGCAGGGTATCCGGAGTGGTTGCGTGGCCAATTGCAGCTATGCGCGACGACTGAAGTCATACAGAGCCTGACGGAGAAACTGCCTGCTCCGCCCGCGCGTCAGGTGCTGGACCCGGCTCCTGCCGCTGAACAACTGAGCACCCGCGAATTGGCTGTGCTTCGACTAATTGCCCAAGGCTGTTCGAATCAGGAAATCAGTGACCAGTTGTTTATTTCCCTGCACACAGTCAAGACCCACGCCAGCCATATCAACAGCAAACTGGGGGTCGAGCGCCGTACACAGGCCGTTGCCCGGGCCAAGGAACTGGGGGTTCTGGGGTAAGGAATATTTCACATTACACATCGCAGACACTGGCGGGATACTGATGTGTGCGAACATTACCCGTCCCCGTTTACCGAGCAGACCCCGATGTCCCAACACCCCGGCCTCATCCGCGAAACCTTCCCCGTCGGCCCTTTGCAGTGCAACTGCACGATCATCGGCGATCCAGTGACGAAAAAGGCCATCGTTGTCGATCCGGGTGGCAATCATGAGCTGATCCTCGCCCGTCTGGACGCGTTGGGCCTGAAGGTGGTCAGTATCATTCACACCCACGCACACCTTGATCATTTCCTGGCCTCCGGTCAGTTGAAGGAAAAAACCGGCGCCACCTTGCACTTGCACAAGGAAGACCAATTCCTCTGGGACAATCTGGAGATGCAATGCCAGATGTTCGGGGTGCCCTACACGCCGGTGCCGTCGCCGGATCGCTGGCTGGCTGACGATGAAGAATTGGCGTGTGGGTGTGGCGTAGCGCTGCATACGCCGGGTCACACGCCGGGTTCGATGAGTTTCTGGTTTGCCGATGCCAGGCTGCTGATTGCCGGCGACACCTTGTTCAAGCGTGGAGTGGGGCGTACGGATTTATGGGGTGGCGATCAGGCGACTATCGTGCGCTCCATCAAACAGCGTTTGTACACCCTCGATGAAGAAGCCGTCGTGGTGGCCGGGCATGGTCCCGATACCCGACTTGGCGATGAAATGCGTGAGAACCCGTTCGTTCGAGCCTGATTTGTAACAGGTGGAATTTTCAGGCATCGAAATGATCCAACGCCCGCAAAGGCCGATGCCTTGGTCTGATGCACCACAGAATGCAAAAAGTAGGAGCTCTTCATGTTCACCACCCGTCGTTTGATTATTGTCGCTACTGCCGTGGCGCTGTTGTCCGGTTGCGCATCGCCCAACCCTTACGACAACCAGGGACAGGCCGATAGCGGCTCCACCGGCATGAGCAAAACCGCGAAGTACGGTGGCCTCGGTGCACTGGCCGGCGCGTTGGCCGGTGCCGCCATTGACCACAACAACCGTGGCAAGGGCGCGTTGATCGGCGCCGCCGTGGTGGGTGCTTCCGCCGCCGGTTACGGTTACTACGCCGACCAGCAAGAGAAAAAACTGCGGGCCAGCATGGCCAACACCGGTGTCGAAGTGCAGCGTCAGGGCGATCAGATCAAACTGATCATGCCAGGCAATATCACTTTCGCCACCGACTCGGCGAACATCGCTTCGAGTTTCTACCAGCCGTTGAACAACCTGGCCGGCTCGCTGAAAGAGTTCAACCAGAACCAGATCGAAATCGTCGGTTACACCGACAGCACCGGCAGCCGCCAGCACAACATGGACCTGTCCCAGCGTCGTGCGCAGAGTGTGGCGACCTACCTGACTTCGCAAGGTGTCAGCGGTGCCAACCTGAGCGCCCGTGGTGCCGGCCCGGATAACCCGGTTGCCAGCAACGCTGACGTCAATGGCCGCGCGCAGAACCGTCGTGTCGAGGTCAACCTCAAGGCGATTCCGGGTCAGCAGTATGGTGCTCAGCAACAGCCGGGTACCGTTCAGCAGTATCCGTAACACCCGCGACATAAAACCTGTGGGAGCGAACCTGCTCGCGATGGCGGTCGGTCAGTCAACATCAATGTTGAATCTGACTGCCCCAACGCGAGCAGGCTCGCTCCCATTTTTTATGTGCGGCGTTTCAGTTGGCTTCTTTTACCGCACTGAGAAACGCACAGGTACGCTCCTGCTGTGGATGTTCGAAGATCTGCGCCGGGGTGCCCTGTTCGTGGATCTGGCCCTTGTAGAAGAAGCACACACGATCGGCGAACTCCCGGGCAAAGCCCATCTGGTGTGTGACCATCAACATGGTCAGGTTATGTTCGGCGCCGAGCTTGCGGATCACATTGAGTACTTCGCCGCACAGTTCCGGATCAAGCGCCGAGGTCACTTCGTCAAACAGCATGACTTTGGGGCGCATGGCCAAGGCGCGGGCGATCGCCACCCGTTGCTGCTGCCCACCGGACAGCTGCGAAGGGTAATGCCCCAGCTTGCTGCCCAGACCCACCAACTCCAGCAGATCCGCCGCGCGTTCCCGTGCTTCGGCGGGTTTCATGCCCAGAACCTGCACCGGCGCTTCGATGACATTTTGCAATGCGGTCATGTGCGGGAACAGGTTGAAACTCTGGAACACCATGCCGATCTTGCCGCGTACACGGCGGATGTGTCGGTCGTTGGCCGGCACCAGCACGCCATTGCGATTGGGCATGTGCGTCAGCAGATCGTCTTCAACGCGGATCACTCCGTCATCGATGCCTTCGAGGGTCATCAGGACCCGCAACAGCGTGGATTTCCCTGAGCCGCTGGGGCCGATGATCGCGACTTTTTCACCGGGCGTGACGTCCAGGTTCAAATGATCGAGCACGGTGAAACTGCCGTAGCTTTTGGTGACATCCTGAAAGCTGACTATCGGCTTGACCGCTTTCGTTTGATGCATGGCCGTGGCCTCTTGCGGATGCAGCGGCGTCAGATTGCCGCGCCGGGAAAGGTCGTTTGAAGTCGAAAGTGGAGAAGTCATTAACGTAGCTCCAGGCGCAGTTCGAGGCGCCGTACCAGATAAGCCAAGGCGATGCTCAGGGCGAGGAAGAACAGACCGACCATGGTGATCGGTTCCAGGTAGCGGAAGTTTTCGGAACCGATGTTCTTGGCCTGCTGCATGATTTCCACCACGGTGATGGCCGACAGCACGGGCGTGTCCTTGAGCATTGCCACCAGGTAATTGCCCAGCGGCGGCAGGATCGGCCGCAGGGCCTGGGGCAGGATGATGTTGCGGTAGGCGCTGTACGGCGCGATGTTCAGCGCGGTCACCGCTTCCCATTGCGCACGAGGCACCGCATCGAGTCCGCCGCGATAAACCTCGGCGATGTAGCAGGCGTAATGCACGCCGATGCCGATGATCCCCACTTGCATGGCCGACAGGCTGACGCCGTAGTTGGGCAGTACGTAGTAAAGGAAATACACCTGGATCAGCAGCGGCGTGCTGCGGATGAACTCGATGACCCCGGCGATCGGCCACGACAACCAGTACAAGCGGCTGCGCCGGCCGATGGCGAGGAACAGCCCCAGCACAATGGCGATCAGGAAACCGACCAGGGTAATGCCCACGGTGTTGAGCGAAGCGCGCAGCAAATCGGGAAGGATCTGCCAGGCGTATGTCCAGTCGAACAGGGTCATGACAAACCTCCACGCATCCGGCCACGCGCCAGACGCCGCTCGATACTGCGCATGCCGAGGTTGATCGCTTGTGCCAGGATGAAATACATCACCAGCGCCAGGCTGAAGATTTCCAGGGTCTGGAAGGTAGCCTGATCCAATTGTCGAGCGCGGAAACTCAGGTCGGACAAGGTGATCAGCGACACCAGCGAAGTGTTCTTCAGCAATTCGATCAGCAGGTTGGTGCCTGGTGGAATCGCGGCGAGCAAAGCCTGAGGCAGAATGATTCGGCGAAAGCGTTTGTAAGCGCTGAAGTTCAGCGCGGTCGCCGCTTCGTACTGACCTTTCGCCACGGAGCTGATCGCACCGCGCATCACCTCGGCGCCATAGGCGCCGATGTGCAGGCCCAGGCCGACGATGGCCACGCTGTAGGGGCTCAGTTCCAGATTGAACGGTGGCAGCGGCAACACGAAAAACAGCCAGAACAATTGCACCAGCAACGACGTACCGCGAAACACTTCGATGTAGGCGACCGAGAACCAGCTCAACGGCCGCCACGGCGACATGCGCCCCAGCGCCGCCAGAATGGCCGCGACAATTGCCAGGATCGAGCCGAAGAAGGTCACCTGGAGCGTGACCCAGGCGCCTTGTATCAATAGCGGAAGTAATTCACCCATTGTTCACACCTGCGTGGTTCAACATCCGGAGTCAGCAGGGATAGGCATCGCGCCACAGCGCCATGCCTGTCTCGACTATTGAGCGCAGAGCTCGGCAGCCGTTTTGCTGGTCACGTTGGATTTGTCGAAGCCGAACGGGGCGACCGTCTTGAGGTGCTCTTCAGAGCCCAGCCACTTTTTCAGTTCGGCATTGACCGCATCCCGCAGGTCCTTGTCTTCCGGACGGAAGGCGAGGGCGCCGTAACCGGTATGCGACGGGTCATCCTTGAACTCGGTAACCGCTTCGATCTTCTCACCGCCTTTGGCGGCCAAGCCTTTCATGGTCAATTGGGTGCCTACGGCGGCATCGGCGCGACCGGCGCGCACGGCTTGCAGCTGGGCGGTGGTGTCGGGCACCTGGAGAATTTGTGCGTCCTTCACCCCGGAGTCCCGTGCGTATTTCAGATTGACCGTGCCGGCCATGATCGCCAGTTTCACATCCGGGTTCTTGGCGATGTCTTCATAGCTATGGAGGTTTTTCGGGTTGCCTTTGGCGGTCAGGAGGGCATCGGGCAACTGGTACTGCGGATCGGTGAAGATGACTTGTTTGCAGCGTTCGGGCGTGATGTACATGCCGGCGGCAATCACGTCGAAGCGCCCGGCGCGCAGGCCCGGAATCAGCGAGCCCCATTCGGTCAGCACGCCATCGACTTGCTTGATGCCCATTTTGGCGAAGATGACTTTGGCGATCTCCGGCGATTCACCGGTGACCCGGCCATCGGTTTCGGTGAAGGCGAATGGCGTTTCGTTGGCGTAGCCGATGCGAATGCTGCTGTTCTTCGTGATGGTTTCCAGCGTCGTGGCGGCATGGGCGCTGGCGGCCAGACCGAACATCGCACAAGCCACGAACAGGTGACGCAAGACATGGGAACTGCGGGGAATGGAATTGCTCATCGATAAAATCTCCTGTTTCTTGTGGACCCGTCGAAGACGGCTCTGTGGTAGGAGGCAGTGTGACAAGAGCAAAGCGTACGAGAGCCGTTTTCCTGTTGAGCCGAAGCTTTGGGCCACAGTTCCGGTACAGATCGATTGGTTGTTGTTGGCGGCGGGTTCGGCCGCCTGTGCATCGACCTTGGACCGAGCATACAAAAGCCCTGAGCCACATTGCATTGCACTAGGACAATTG
The DNA here is from genome assembly GCF_004307665.1 of Pseudomonas sp. Sample_16. NCBI lineage: Bacteria > Pseudomonadati > Pseudomonadota > Gammaproteobacteria > Pseudomonadales > Pseudomonadaceae > Pseudomonas > Pseudomonas sp. Sample_16. The sequence goes on along the minus strand of NZ_RCOB01000146.1, from coordinate 98,809 downwards.
CTTTGCATGGTTTCTCGCGGGATGCTGTCGGCACTGGCAAACACGTGGGTTCGGCGCCGATGGACAAGTGGAAGGCAGCACTGCAAATCGCCCGCAGCGGCGAATCGAAATACAAGATCCTGGTGCAGGCGATTGCCGACGACATCGAGCAGGGCGTGCTGGTCAACGATCAGCGCCTGCCGCCGCAACGACAGGTTGCCGATGCGGTGGGCATCAGCGTGCAAACGGTCACCAACGCCTATAAGGAGTTGGAGCGCCAGGGGCTGGTGCGTTGCGAAGTGGGGCGTGGCAGCTTCGTCTCGCGGCGCATGAGCGACCGGGTCGCCACCTATATTCTCGACAGTCCCGAACGCGCGCTGGTGGATTTTTCCATTACGCGGATCATGCACACCCGTGAACATGACCAGTTCTGGCGCGAAACCTGCCGCGAACTCAGTACCGAAGACGATCAGCCGTGGATTCACGCATTCCGTCCGATTGCCGGGTTCGAGTCGCACCGGGAAGCGGCGATGCACTGGATCGCCCGCCAAGGCCTGCGCGTCGAGCGCGATGACATCCTGATCACCAACGGCGCGGCCCACGGAATTTTCCTCGCCCTGGCTTCGCTCGCCGGGCCTGATGATGTGGTGCTTTGCGAAGGTGTCACTGACCACGGCGTGATCGGCAATTCCCAGGTGCTGGGGTTTACCCTCAAGGGCCTGGAAATGGATCGCTACGGCATTGACCCGGAACATTTCGAAGACATGTGCAGCAATGAGCGGATCACCGCGCTGGTCTGTACGCCGAACCTGAACAACCCGACCACCAGCCTGATGCCTGACAACCGACGGCGTGAAATTGCCGAGATTGCCCGGCGTTTTGGTGTGCACATCATCGAAGATGATGTCTACGGCCCGCTTCTGGACGAGCGCCGTGCGCCGCCGATCAGCCATTACCTGCCGGAGCTATCGTTCTATTGCACCAGCATGACCAAATCGGTGCTCACCGGTTTGCGCATTGGTTATCTGGTGATGCCCAAGCGTCTGGCGCTGCGCACCGAAAGCATTTTGCGGGTCAACAGCTGGATGGCGACGCCCATGGTTTCGGAAATCGCCACGCGCTGGATTCGCGATGGCCGCGCCGAGACGCTGGTGGGCGTGCAGCGCAAGCTGTTGAGCGGGCGGCAGGCGATGGTCAGCGAATACCTCGGCGAGTACCTGCTCGGCCAGCATCCCTATGCCTTGAACGCCTGGATCGGCATCCCGCCGCATTGGGAACTCGACAGCCTGGTGCGTGCGTTGCGCCACAAGCATATTGCAGTCACGTCGCCCGACCCGTTTACCGTGCGCGGTACGCCCCGGCCACGGGCGGTACGGGTATGCGTAGGCGCTGAATGCAGTGACGAGGAAATGCGCGATGCGCTGATGGGCATGCGCGAAATCTTTGGTCAGTACCCGCAAATCCACGATTTTTGAGCGGCAAAAGACGTTGAAAAATTTGTCGACTAAATTGCCCTAGTACATTCAGCGCGACAATCCAGCCCTCTTAGACTGCGCCCAATACCTCATCGGGATGCGGTCATGTCAGCGCTACAGCTCAACGATATCTACCTCGCCCGCCAGCGGATCGAAGCGCTGGTACGGCACACGCCGATGGAACATTCACCCAGCCTGTCGCGACAGTCGGGCGTGCCGGTGTACCTCAAGCTCGAATCCCTGCAAATTACCGGCAGCTTCAAGTTGCGCGGCGCGAGCAATGCCGTGGCACAACTCACTGCTGAGCAAAAGGCGCGTGGCGTCGTCGCCGCGTCCACCGGCAATCATGGGCGGGCACTCGCTTACGCCGCATCGCGGCAAAACGTGAAGGCGACGATTTGCCTGTCGCACCTGGTGCCGGGAAACAAAGTCCAGGCCATCCGCGATCTCGGCGCTGATGTGCGTATCGTCGGTCAGTCCCAGGATGATGCCCAGCGTGAAGCCGAGCGGATTGCCCACGAACATGGCGCAACACTGCTGCCACCGTTCGATCACCCGGCGATCATTGCCGGGCAGGGCACGCTGGGCCTGGAGATCCTCGAGCAGCAGCCAGACGTCGCCCAAGTACTGGTTCCATTGTCCGGTGGCGGCCTGTTCGCCGGCGTCGCGCTGGCGCTGAAAAGGGCCAACCCGCAGATCGTCACTCACGGTGTCAGCATGCAACGCGGTGCGGCCATGCACGCCAGCCTCGCGGCCGGGCATCCGCTGGAAGTCGAAGAGTTACCGACCCTGGCTGACTCGCTCGGCGGCGGCATCGGCCTGGACAACCGTTACACCTTCGCCATGACCCGCGACACCTGCGATCAGTTGCATCTGCTCAGCGAAGCCGCCATCGCCAATGCCATCCGCCATGCCTATCGCGAAGAACGTCTGGTGGTGGAGGGCGCGGCGGCGGTGGGGATTGCCGCGTTGCTCGAGGGCTTGATCGAGCCGCTCGGGCCAATCGTGGTGGTAATCAGCGGACGCAACGTCGATGTCGAGCAACACCTGCGTGTGCTCGCCGGCGCCGATGCATGAATGCCAACAATAACGACTCAATGGAGTGCCGCGTTGATGAGTGAAATCACCTTGCTGAACGAAGCGGACCTGCGCGCCTGCGTGTCGCTGGACCTGCCAAGTATCGAAGCCATTGAGCAGGCCTTCGTACTGCTGGCCACCGCTGCCGTGGCGATGCCGCCGATCCTGCGCCTGGACATTCCCGAACATAACGGCGAAGTGGATGTGAAAACCGCTTACCTGCCGGGGCTTGAACGCTTTGCGATCAAGGTCAGCCCGGGTTTTTTCGACAACCCGAAACTGGGCTTGCCCAGCCTCAACGGCATGATGATGTTGTTGTCTGCGCGCACCGGCTTGCTGGATGCCTTGCTGCTCGATAACGGTTACCTGACCGCCGTGCGCACAGCGGCGGCCGGAGCCGTGGCGGCGCGGGCGCTGTCGCGGCAAGACAGCCGTAGCGTGGCGCTGATCGGTGCCGGAGAGCAGGCCGCGTTGCAGTTGCAAGCGCTGCGTCTGGTGCGGCCGATCGACAGCGTGCGGGTCTGGGCGCGGGACGCCGCCAAGGCCCAGGCCTTCAGCGTCGAACTGGCCCGGGACAGCGGTCTGGCGGTCAAGCCGTGCGCCAGCATCGACGAGGCGATGTCTGAGGTAGACATCGCGATCACCTGCACACCAAGCCGTGAGCCGTTGATCGATTTGCGCCATTTGCATCCCGGCCTGCACATCACGGCCATGGGCTCGGATGCCGAACACAAGAACGAAATTTCTCCCCGTGCGCTGGCACAGGTCGACCGCTACGTGGCGGATCGATTGAGCCAGACGCGCATCCTCGGCGAGCTGCATCACGCCCTTGCGGCGGGTGTGGTCAGCGACGAATCGAACTTCGCAGAACTGGGGCAGGTGTTGGCCGGCCAACGGCCCGGTCGTACCGATTCAACGCAAATCACCCTGTGCGACCTCACGGGCACCGGCGCCCAGGACACGGCCATGGCCAACCTGGCCTTCGAACGTGCGCGTGCGGCCGGCAAAGGTTTTCAGTTCGGCAGTTAAAGCGCTTTTTTCATCCGTGCGTCATTTATCAGAGGGCATGTGCATGTCTCAGATAGTCGTCAATCTCCCGTTTCAACGGGAGGAATACGCCCAGCGTCTGGCCAAGGTGCGAGTGGCCATGCAGGCGCAGGGCATCGAGTTGTTGTTGGTCACCGATCCGTCGAACATGGCCTGGCTGACCGGCTATGACGGTTGGTCGTTTTACGTTCATCAATGCGTGCTGCTGGCGCTCGATGGCGAACCGCTGTGGTTCGGTCGCGGCCAAGACGCCAACGGCGCCAAGCGCACCGTCTTCATGCAGCAAGAGAACATCGTTGGCTACCCGGACATTTACGTGCAGTCGCGGGAACGTCATCCCATGGACTACCTGTCGCGCGAAGTGATCAGCGCTCGAGGTTGGGATGCACTGACCATCGGCGTGGAAATGGACAACTATTACTTCAGCGCTGCCGCTTATCTGTCGCTGCAGAAAAATCTGCCGAAAGCCAGATTGATCGACGCGGTCGGGTTGGTGAACTGGCAGCGGGCAGTCAAGTCGCCGCAGGAAATCGCCTACATGCGCATCGCCGCGCGCATTGTCGAGAAAATGCACGGGCGGATCCTGGAGCGCATCGAACCGGGCATGCGCAAAAACGAACTGGTGGCCGAAATCTACAGCAGCGGCATCCTCGGGGCTGACGGTCATGGCGGCGATTATCCGGCCATCGTGCCGTTGTTGCCGACCGGCGCCGATGCCAGTGCGCCGCACCTGACCTGGGACGATTCACCGTTCGAAAAGGGCGCCGGCACCTTTTTTGAAATCGCCGGCTGCTACAAGCGTTATCACTGCCCGTTGTCGCGCACGATCTATCTGGGCAAACCGCCGCAACATTTCCTCGACGGCGAGAAAGCCGTGGTTGAAGGCATCGCAGCCGGGCTGGAAGCGGCCAAACCGGGCAATACCACCGGTGACATTGCCGTAGCGTTTTTCAAGGTGCTGGAGAAGTTCGGCATCCACAAGGACAGCCGTTGCGGCTACCCGATCGGTATCAGCTATCCACCGGATTGGGGCGAGCGCACCATGAGCCTGCGTCCCGGCGACACCAGCGTGTTGCAACCGGGCATGACCTTCCACTTCATGCCGGGCCTGTGGATGGATGACTGGGGGCTGGAAATCACCGAGAGCATTCTGATCACCGAAACCGGCGTCGAGACGCTGTGCAATGTGCCTCGCCAATTGTTCGTGAAGGATTGAGCCATGAGTGAACTGCCTGACAACCCGATCAGTGCCACGGTGGATTTCAGCCGCGAAGGCGTGCAGCACGGTTTTCTCAAGCTGCCCTATTCCCGGGACGATTCTGCCTGGGGCGCGGTGATGATTCCGCTTACGGTGATCCAGCGCGGCCAGGGACCGACCGCGCTGCTTACCGGCGGTAACCACGGTGATGAGTACGAAGGCCCGGTGGCTTTGAGCAAACTGGCGCAAAGCCTGACGGCCGCCGACGTCAGCGGACGGGTGATCATCGTCCCGTTCATGAATACCCCGGCGTTCCACGCCGGGCGGCGTACGTCGCCGATCGACAAGGGCAACCTCAATCGCAGTTTTCCCGGCAAGCCGGACGGGACGGTGACCGAGAAGATCGCCGACTATTTCACCCGCACGTTGCTGCCCCTGGCCGACATCGTGCTGGACATTCACTCCGGCGGTCGCACCCTGGATTTCTTGCCGTTCGCCGCCTGTCATGTGTTGCCGGACAAACGGCAGCAGGCGCAATGCGAGGCCGGCATGCGTGCGTTCAATGCGCCGTACAGCATGCGCATGCTCGAACTCGATGCCGGGGCGATGTACGACACCGCTGCCGAGTCCCAGGGCAAGATTTTCGTCACCACGGAGCTGGGCGGCGGCGGTTCGTCTACGGCGCGCAGTGTGGCGATCGCCGAGCGCGGCGTACGCAATCTGCTGGTGCATGCGGGGATTGTTGAGGGCCAAGTGCAGGCTTCGACATCGATCATGCTCGACATGCCCGATGGCGATTGCTTCATCGCCAGCGAGCACGACGGCCTGCTGGAAATGTGCCGTGACCTGGGCGATCACGTAAGCAAGGGCGAAGTGATCGCCCGCGTCTACGACGCCACCCGCAGCGGCGTGGCCCCGGTGGAATATCGCGCGGCGCGCAACGGTCTGCTGGCGGCGCGGCACTTTCCGGGGCTGGTGGGGTGCGGCGATACCATCGCAGTGATCGCCGATATCGTGACCTGACAGCCATCCCTGTGGGAACTGGTTTGCCAGCGATAGCGGTATGTCAGTCACATCAATGCTGGATGTGCTACCGCCATCGCTGGCAAGCCAGCTCCCACAGGGTTTTTTATTAACCTGAGGGATATGCCCATGCACAAGCTCGATCGCTATGACCTGAAAATCCTGCGAATCCTCGCTGACGACGGGCGTATCACCAAGTCGAGCCTGGCCGAGGCGATCAATCTCTCGGTGACCCCGGCCTGGGAGCGGGTGCGCAAACTCGAAGCCCTCGGCCTGATCAAGGGCTACCGGGCACACATCGACTGGGGCGCGGTGTTCAAAAGTCAGCAGGTGCTGGTGGAAATCACCCTGGCCCGGCACACCGCGCAGGACATGCGGCGTTTCGAGCAACGCATGAGCGAAGCGCCCGAAGTCGCGTTCTGTTACGCCACCGGTGGCGGTGTCGATTACATGGCAATGATCCAGGCACCGGACATTGACCATTACCAACGTTTCATCGACCAGTTGCTGCTCGATGATCTGGGAATCGAACGCTACTTCACCTACATCGTCACCAAAACCATCAAGACCGGCGGCGCCTTGCCGGCCGAATTGTCGCAAGAATCCTGAACACTCAATAAACCTGTGGGAGCCGAGCCTGCTCGTGATGGCGGCCAGTCAGAAACCGTGATGTCAACTGACACACCGCTATCGCGAGCAGGCTCGCTCCTACAGTCGATTTGTGTGGATTCAGGTGTCGTGTTCACACCGCAAAAAACGCTGTTCAGCCCCGCTCAATCAGAAAAAACCACCTGCCAAACCCCGTTCAAACGCCAAATTCCCAAGGCTTGGCTGCCCTAGCATGGTTCCACGCACACGGATTTGGAGTGAACGCCATGACTTACAAACACCCACTGTTGTTCAAGGCCCTTTGCTACGTCGATGGCCATTGGGTGCACAGCGACAGCGGTCACAGTATCGCGGTGCACAACCCGGCGGATCAAAAACTGATTGGCCATGTACCGATGCTCGACCAGTCCCAAATCGTCGCCGCCGTCGATGCTGCGCACCGTGCGTTCGCCGATTGGCGCGAACAAAGCCTGGAGGCGCGCGGGGCGATTCTGCGGCGCTGGGCGGCATTGATTCTTGAGCATCAGGAAGACCTGGCGCGGATTCTCAGCCTGGAGCAGGGCAAGTCCCTGGCCGAGTCCCGTGGCGAAATCGCTTATGCCGCCAGTTTCATTCCCTGGTTTGCCGAAGAGGCGCGGCGCCTGTATGGGCAAAACATTCCCAGCCACATTCCAGGGGCGCACCTGGGCACGGTCAAGGAGCCGGTCGGCGTCTGTGCATTGCTGACGCCATGGAATTTCCCTTCGGCAATGATCACTCGCAAAGCCGCTGCCGCGCTGGCCGCCGGTTGCACCGTGGTCATCAAACCGGCCCATGAAACACCGTACTCGGCGTTTGCCCTGGCGCAACTGGCCGAGGAAGCAGGTTTCCCTGCCGGCGTATTCAATGTGGTGTTGGGCGAACCGCAGATGGCCATGCAGACCCTGGTGCAAGACAGTCGCGTGCGTTCGGTGAGTTTCACCGGCTCGACCCGCGTCGGTAAGTTGGTGCTGCAAGCCGCAGCCCAGGACGTAAAAAAGGTGGCACTGGAGTTGGGCGGCAACGCGCCGTTCATTGTCTGCGCCGACGCCGACCTTGAGCTGGCGGTGAAAGTCGCGGTGGCCGCCAAATTCCAGACCTCCGGCCAGGATTGCTGCGCGGCCAACCGCATCATGGTCGATCGCTCTGTTTATGCGCAATTTCTCAAGGGGTTTACCGCGGCGGTACGTGAGTTGCGGGTTGGCCCGGCGATGCTCGGCGACCGCGAGCAGCAGGTCGATGTCGGCCCGTTGATGCATCAGGCCGCTTTCGATGTCACCACCGAACGGGTCGCCGATGCCTTGCAACACGGCGCGCAACGACTGGTGGGCGGTGAGGCCCATGCACTGGGCGGTTTGTTCTATCAGCCAACGGTGCTGGCCGATGTCACGCCACAGATGCGCATCTACCGCGAAGAAAACTTCGCGCCGATTGCCGGGGTGATGCCGTTCGACACCCTCGATCAGGCGGTCGAGATGGCCAACGACACCGAATACGGTCTGGCCGCCTACATTTGTTCCAATCGTCTGGACCTGATTTACCCGCTGATCCGCCGCCTCGACCACGCCATGGTCGCGGTCAATGGCGTCAAGTTTACCGGCCATCCGATCCCGTTCGGTGGCATGAAAGCCTCGGGGCTGGGCCGGGAAGGCGGCACTGAGGGCTTCGAAGCCTTTGTCGAAACCAAATACTTCTGCCTGCACCATCAAGGCCAGTTCTGAGGAGATTCACCATGAACCAAGAATTTGACTCGCTGTTCGAGCAAGACCGTGCGCACTTCATGCACCCTTCGACTCACGCCCATGATCATGCCAGCGGCGCGCTTAAAGGACGGATCATCAAAGGCGCGTCGGGTATCCGCATCCGCGACCACGAAGGCCGCGAGCTGATCGACGCCTTCGCCGGCCTGTATTGCGTGAACATCGGCTACGGGCGCACCGAAGTTGCTGATGCGATCTACAAGCAAGCCAGGGAACTGGCCTATTACCACACCTACATGGGGCATTCGACCGAAGCGATCATCGAGCTTTCGAGCCGTATCATCGACTGGGCGCCTGAAGGCATGAAGAAGGTCTATTACGGCCTTTCCGGGTCTGACGCCAACGAAACCCAGATCAAACTGGTGCGTTACTACAACAACGTGCTGGGTCGCCCGCAGAAGAAGAAAATCATCTCCCGCGATCGCGGCTACCACGGTTCGGGCATCATGACCGGCAGCCTGACCGGCCTGCCGAGTTTTCATCAGCATTTCGATCTGCCGGCCGAAGGCATCAAGCACACCGTCTGCCCGCACTGGTATCGCAAGGCGCCGATCGGCATGGATGAAACGGCCTTCGTGCGCTATTGCGCCGACGAGCTGGAAAAAATGATCCTCGCCGAAGGTCCGGACACCGTGGCGGCCTTCATTGGCGAGCCGCTGATGGGGACCGGCGGAATCATTGTTCCACCCGCCGGGTATTGGGCAGCGATCCAGGCAGTGCTGAACAAATACGATGTGCTGTTGATCGCCGACGAAGTGGTCTGCGCCTTCGGTCGGCTGGGGTCGAAAATGGGTAGCCAGCGTTACGGCATGCGCCCGGACCTGATCACTACCGCCAAAGGCCTGACCAGCGCTTATGCGCCATTGTCGGCGGTGATCGTCGGCGAAAAGGTTTGGGACGTGATCGAAAAAGCCTCCGAATCCCAAGGCGCCATGGGCCATGGCTGGACCTATTCCGGGCACCCCATTTGTGCGGCCGCGGCGCTGGCCAACCTCGATATCCTAGAGCGGGAAAACCTTACGGCCAACGCCGATAAGGTGGGCGGTTATCTCAATCGGCGGCTGCGCGAAACCCTCGAAGGCCATCCGCTGGTGGGCGAAGTGCGCGGTGACGGCATGCTCGCGGCGGTCGAGTTCATGGCGGATCGTGAACAGCGCACGCCATTCGACGCCGCCTTGAAGGTCGGTCCGAAAGTCTCGGCGGCATGCCTGGAGCGCGGGATGATTGCCCGGGCGATGCCCCATGGCGACATCCTCGGCTTTGCACCGCCGTTGGTCCTGACCGAGGTCGAGGCGGACTTGATCGTGGGTATCACCAAGGATGCGATCGATCAGGTGGCGGGGGAGGTGTTGGGCTGATTATCTGATCCTGTTGTGTGGTCTGTACTGGCCTCATCGCGGGCAAGTCCGCGATGAGGGCGGGACATTCAGCCGAGATGCTGGATCAGAAATAAAAAAGCCCTCGGACAACCACTTGTCCGGGGGCTTTTTGTCGCGTGAAACCTGATTACTTCTTCAGGCCGTAATGCTCATCGAGCATGCCCGGGGCGTTCGGGGCTTTGGGTGCGTAGTCGCGTGGCGGTTCCTGATTGCGCGGCGGCGTCAGGCGCTCGCGCGGAGTCTGCGCCGCGTCGGCGTGCAGCGAGGCCAGCAAGCGTTGGCGGGTTTGTTCATCCAGGGCCAGACGGTTGGCACCCTCGGCGAGATGATCCTGCACTTCCTGATAGCTCTGAGTCAGTTTCTTGACCAGTGTCGCAGTGCTGTTGAAGTGGGTCACCACCTCGTTCTGATAACTGTCGAAACGTTCCTGAATATCGTCCAGCTGACGTTGTGTGCTGCTGGGCGCGGCATTCGGCGCCAGGCGAGCGATCAGGAAACCAATGGCGACACCCACAACCAGGGCAAGAGTCGGCAACAACCAAACTAAGAGCGAGTGTTCCACGAGTCCTTCCTCTATAAACGGCTTTGCTTTACGTTAACGGCTCGAACCTGCGCTGTATACCGCGATTCGCTCGCAATAGACAGTTGCAGACAATTTGCTAGACGAGTCGACCCGTTTCGAGGTCACGGAGTTCTTTCCTTGCTGATGCGTGAAACCCCTGTAGTGATTGATGGCCCGGTCGGCCAGCTCGAGTCTCTTTACCTGGACAACGAACAGCCGCGCGGCCTGGCGCTGATCTGCCATCCAAACCCGGTGCAGGGTGGCACCATGCTCAACAAAGTGGTCTCGACCCTGCAACGCACCGCACGCGATGCCGGTTTGATCACCCTGCGCTTCAATTACCGTGGCGTCGGCGCCAGCGAAGGCAGCCACGACATGGGCACCGGTGAAGTCGACGATGCCCAGGCAGTGGCCCAATGGTTGCGCAACAAACACCCGGATCTGCCGCTGACCCTGTTCGGTTTCTCCTTCGGCGGATTTGTTGCCGCAAGTCTCGGCGGACGCCTGGAAGCGCAGGGCGAACAGATCAAGCACCTGTTCATGGTCGCACCGGCCGTCATGCGCCTGGGCGCCCAGGATCAACTGCCACAGCACGGCGAGCTGACCCTGATCCAGCCGGAAACCGACGAAGTGATCGATCCTCAAGTCGTTTACGAGTGGTCCGACAAGCTCGAACGTCCCCATGAGCTGCTGAAAGTGGCAGAATGCGGACACTTTTTTCATGGCAAGCTGACCGATCTCAAGGATCTGATCCTGCCGCGTCTCTCGAATTGATTGCAGTCTGACAAGCGATTACCCATGACGACTCGTACCCGTATCCTCACCGGCATCACCACCACCGGCACGCCGCACCTGGGCAACTACGCCGGTGCCATCCGCCCGGCGATCCTTGCCAGCCGTGACAGCAATGCCGACTCGTTCTACTTTTTGGCGGACTACCACGCCCTGATCAAGTGCGATGACCCGCTGCGCATCCAGCGCTCGCGTCTGGAAATCGCCGCGACCTGGCTGGCCGGCGGCCTGGATGTGGATCGTGTGACCTTCTATCGCCAGTCCGACATTCCGGAAATCCCCGAGCTGACCTGGCTGCTGACCTGCGTCGCCGCCAAAGGCCTGCTCAATCGCGCTCACGCCTACAAGGCTTCGGTGGACAAGAACGTCGAGACCGGCGAAGACCCGGATGCCGGTATCACCATGGGCCTGTACAGCTATCCGGTACTGATGGCCGCCGACATTTTGATGTTCAACGCGCATAAGGTCCCGGTCGGTCGCGATCAGATCCAACACGTGGAAATGGCCCGGGACATCGGCCAGCGCTTCAACCACCTGTTCGGCAAAGGCAAGGAGTTCTTCACCATGCCTGAGGCGCTGATCGAAGAAAGCGTCGCCACACTGCCGGGTCTCGACGGCCGCAAAATGTCGAAAAGCTACGACAACACCATTCCGTTGTTCAGCAGCGCCAAGGAAATGAAAGACGCGATTTCGCGGATCGTCACCGACTCCCGAGCGCCGGGCGAAGCGAAAGATCCGGACAACTCGCACCTGTTCACCCTGTTCCAGGCATTCGCCACGCCAGCGCAAGCCGACGAGTTCCGCAGCGAACTGTTGCAGGGCCTGGGCTGGGGCGAAGCGAAAAACCGTCTTTTCCAGTTGCTGGACAGCGAGTTGGGCGAGTCGCGCGAGCGTTATCACCAATTGATCGAACGTCCGGCGGATCTGGAAGACATCCTGCAGCACGGCGCACAAAAAGCCCGAGCGGTGGCGACCCCGTTCCTCAACGAGTTGCGTGAAGCGGTGGGCCTGCGCTCCTTCGTTGCCCAGACCCAAGTGGCGGCGACCACCAAGAAAAAGGCCGCGAAAGCGGCGCGTTTTGTCAGCTTCCGCGAAGACGACGGCAGTTTCCGCTTCCGGCTGCTGGCGGCCGATGGCGAACAACTGTTGCTCTCGCGCAACTTTGCCGACGGTAAAACCGCAGGGCAAGTGACCAAGCAGCTGCAATCGGGCCAAGTGCTGGATGTGCGCAATCAAGACCTGGGCTTCAGCGTCTGGCTGGAAGGCCAGTGCGTTGGCGACAGCCCGGCCTTCGCCGACAGCTCTGCCCGCGACGCAGCCATCGAAGCATTGCGGATTGCCCTGACCCCGGTTCAGGAATAAACAGCGGCGCGGTCCGACCAAGGGCCGATTGCCATTCCTGCGGGCCATCGCTAAAGTGACGGCCCGTTTTTGTTGCCTTGCTAACGAATTATGACGCCCCTAGAACGATATCAAGCTGATCTGAAACGCCCGGAATTCTTCCACGACGCCGCCCAGGAAACTGCCGTGCGTCATTTGCAGCGCCTGTACGACGATCTGGTCGCGGCCGAGCAAAACAAACCGGGCCTGCTGGGCAAACTGTTTGGCAAAAAAGATCAGACCCCAGTCAAGGGCCTGTACTTCTGGGGCGGTGTAGGTCGCGGCAAGACTTACCTGGTCGACACCTTCTTCGAAGCGCTGCCGTTCAAGGAAAAGTCCCGCACCCACTTCCACCGCTTCATGAAGCGCGTGCACGAAGAGATGAAGACCCTGGGCGGCGAGAAAAACCCGCTGACCATCATCGCCAAGCGCTTCGCCACCGAAGCCCGGGTCATCTGCTTCGATGAGTTCTTTGTTTCCGATATTACCGACGCCATGATCCTCGGCACCCTGATGGAAGAATTGTTCAAAAACGGTGTAACCCTGGTCGCAACCTCGAACATCGTACCGGACGGTCTGTACAAGGACGGCCTGCAACGCGCGCGTTTCCTGCCGGCCATCGCGCTGATCAAGCAGAACACCGAAATCGTCAACGTCGACAGCGGCGTCGATTATCGTCTGCGTCACCTCGAACAAGCTGAGCTGTTCCACTTTCCGCTCGACGAAGCGTCCCACGAAAGCCTGCGCAAAAGCTTCCGCGCGTTGACGCCGGAATGCACTGCGGCGATCGAGAACGACGTTCTGATGATCGAAAACCGCGAGATCCGTGCCTTGCGCACCTGCGATGACGTGGCGTGGTTCGAGTTCCGCGAACTGTGCGACGGCCCGCGCAGCCAGAACGACTACATCGAACTGGGCAAGATCTTCCACGCCGTGCTGCTCAGCGGCGTCGAGCAGATGAGCGTCACCACCGACGACATCGCCCGACGCTTCATCAACATGGTCGACGAGTTCTACGACCGCAACGTGAAGCTGATCATTTCTGCTGAAGTTGAACTCAAGGATCTGTACACCGGCGGTCGTTTGAACTTCGAGTTCCAGCGCACGCTCAGTCGCCTGCTGGAAATGCAATCCCACGAATTCCTGTCCCGGGCACACAAGCCGTAGGATGTCGGAAAACTAGAAAGGCCTGCGATTGCAGGCCTTTTTTGTGGGTTATGCGCTGCGGTTGAGATAGCGCGATAACTCATGCTGTCGCTGACAACCAAGTAGCAACCAAAGCAGGACTCTGGCTTTACGCGGACAGAGAAACCCGGCCATGGATGCCCCCTTGCGCACCAGGTCCATTTCACTGCCAATAAAACCGTAGGTGGATTGCGCGGTGGAGCCGGAACCGGTGCGGGTCGCAATGATCACCGGTATTTTTTCGGCAATGTGTTCGATCACCTCAGCCCATTTCTGCGAGACGTGCCCGGCGCCGAAACCGGCGATCACCAGCCCGTCGTAGCCCAGGTGCAGGATGTTTTCCAATAGCAGGGTATCGGCGCCAAGCGACGCCTCCAGCAGGGCCACCTTTTGCGTGGTGTGTTGCGGCCAGGGTAAACACTTGCGCTCGGACGGATGATGGAAATAGCGAACCGCGTTTTCCACAACCAGGCCGGCGATTCCGAATACCGGGGAAGAGAATGCCTGCAGGGCGAGCGACTCGGTTTTGCGAACACAGTGGGCCTGATGGATCTGCCCGTTCATCACCACCTGAACTCCCCGTTGTCGACTGCTGGCAGCCAGGGCAACGCGGCAGGCATCCAGCAGATTGGCCGGGCCATCGGCGCCTGCCTGTTTTGCCGAGCGCATGGCGCCGGTCAGGACCAGCGGTTGATCACAATCCCATAGAAAATCAAGAAACGCTGAAGTTTCTTCCAGCGTGTCGGTGCCTTGGGTAATAACCACGCCATGGGCGCCTTGCTCAACTTGATATTTCGCCCAGGACATCACGCTGAGCAATACCTCGAAATCCAATGAAGCGCTGGGCAACAGGCCGAGCGTTTCAACGGTGATCCGCGCCAGTGTCGCCAATTCGGGCACTGAAGCCAGCAGGGATTCGCCGCTGACGGTCGGTATAACACCTTCGCCGGAATGGCTGGCTTGCATGCTCACCGTGCCGCCGAGCGCAGCGATGGCCAGTTTGGGCAGGTCCATTTGATACCTCACATGATGGTGGTAAGCGGGGCTGTATCGGCTTTTGAGGCGGCGATACAGCCCGAGAGCAGTCGGTCAGTGGGTGATCAGCCACCCCACCAGAGGGAGGATCAGCAACGTGCTGATCGCCATGGACAGGACATTGGCGATGTAGGCGTGCATGTCGGTCGGCAACCGTTTGGCAATCGCACAGGCCAGGGGAGGGGCGATCAATGCTCCCAGGAACGCACTTGAGACGATGACCTGCCAGCTGCCGCCATGGGTCAACAGCGCCGCTGGCACAACGGACACCAGCGGAATGTAGGTGGGATACCAGCCACGCAACATCCATTGCCTACGCCAGATCATGATGCCCATGGCCGAGGTCAACGCCTGGGCGCACAGCAGTTGTGGCAACAAGCCTGAGCCGTAGACCGGGCTCAAGGGATTCAGGGTGTAGGCCAGCAATGCACCCAGGATCAATCCGAGGCTGGCCAGTTCATTGCCAAAGAATGGCGCTTCGGAAAAGTCGGCGAGGACTCTGCGCAGGGTCCAGATGAGGCCGTAGTCCGGTGTCCTGGTGATGGTGGGGCTTGCGTCGGCGGGTTTCTCGGCAAGATCAGGCGGTGCAGTGTTTACCAGGCTTGGCAGGTAACGACAGAGCAGAAAGGCAAACACACTGGCGACCGCCATGCCCAACACATTGCCGACTACCGCTGGCAAGCCCAACGGGTTGCACAGGTGATTGACGATCAGCAGGCACATTGGGGTGACGAGTACCGCACCCATGATTGCGCCATTGATCGTGACCTTCCAGCCACCGCCAAACATCAGCACCATCGCCGCGGGCAGCGAAACAAACGCGGCAAAGGTCGGTTGCCAACTCGAGGCGGTCACCGTCCAGCCCCACAGCAGGTTACTCAACAGCAGTCCAAGCAGCGAACTGGTCACCAGCCACGGCCACAGACCTGTGCCATAGCAAATGGCAAAGCCTTGCCAGGTTTTCCCCGTCCGGTTCGCCCAGTAAGCGAGATAGGCACCCGCCAACAAGCCGATGGAGGCGAACTCATGTTTATAAAAGGCGACTTCGCTGATGTCCCCCAGTACCCAGCGTAACCAGGCGCTTGGCTCAGGAAGGGCAGACACCATGTCGCTGTAGCTTGGCCAGTGGGCCGACCAGAATGTGCGGTTGGTGAAAGAAAGCCAGGTAATCAGTAACGCTGTGCCAATCAGCAACAGAATGATCGCGGTATCAACCGGCGATCTGTGTGCAAGCCGGTTTTTTTGCGGGGTGATATCCATTGTCTGTCTCCTGTATCAGCGTGGGAGACATGGGTGTTGGCTGTAACCGAGCATTTGATCGTAGAGATCGGCTCGACGGTCGCGATGCAGGTCGTTCAGGCTGTTCCAGATCGGTGCGCTGCGGGAGCTGGTCAGGTCGATATCGGCAAACAGGATTTCCTGCTGGTCTGCCGATGCCACTGTGCCAATCGGCCAGCCGTTGGTCCCGGCAATCAGCGAGCAACCGAGATAGCGAGCGCCGCGCTCCTCACCGATTCGGCTTGCCGCTGCAATAAACACATTGTTGACATGGGCCGCTGTCATCGTCAGGTACGACGCCATGCACTTGCCGGCATCATCGAACAGCGGCGGTGGCGTCCACACCCAGTTGTTCAGGCTACAAATAATGTCTGCGCCTTGCTGACTGAGGATTCGTGGTACCTCCGGAAACCAGATGTCCCAGCAGATCAACAGGCCGATACGGCCGATGGGCGTTTCAAACACCGGAAAACCAAGATCGCCAGGGCTGAACCAGAGCTTCTCGAGGTTCCACAAATGAGCTTTGCGGTACTTGCCGATAAAGCCGTCAGGCCCGAGCAGAACGCCGGTGTTGAACAGTCGCATACCGTCGCGTTCAGCCAGGCCGGCGACGAGATACACCTTGTGTTTGCGGGCGAACGCCATCCACAGCTGGACGCTGGGTCCGTCGGGAACGGCCTCCGAATGGTCGAAGGCATCCTGTCGATTGCTGAAGAAATACCCGGTACTGCAAAGCTCGGGCAGGACGATCAGGTTCGCTCCGCCATCGACCGCTTCCTGCGCCAGCTCCAGGCTACGGCTGAAGTTGCTGTCACGATGCTCCAGGCCGACTTGTGGATCGAATTGCACGACTGCTACACGAACAGGACTTGTTGGCTCGCTCATTACGAATGACCTCTTTTTATTGTTATTCACGCCTTGTTTAACGGCGTGTTTATGAGAGTTCAAACGGCAGGGAGGCGGTAGTCAGCGGCTTCCGGCATGGCTGTAGTCCATGTCCGAAGATCGCGAAGGGCAGGGCGCTGGCAACGCGTTGTCAGGTCTAAGAGTGTTGATATAGAGCGGTCAAGGCGAGGCAGAACCAACGGTTGAGGTGCGTTGGTTCTGGCGGATGGCTCCGGGCTTCAGCCCCGAGTGCGATAATGTGGATAGTCGCTCAGGCAGAAACCGCCGTTAAACACGGCCTGAGTCTTGTTGCAGATATGAATCACCGCATCCACGGCACCGCGCAGGCAAGGTTCTGTCCAGCCGGCATCAACTGAAAACGATTCGCCGGAAAGATACAGGCCGGATAGGTGCGAATGGTCCCGGTTGTATTTCATCAGGCTGACTGCATCGTAGTAAGTGCCAGGCCGGTATAACTTTGCACAGCCCAGGGCATTCCTGTCGGTCATCCAGCGTTGAACCATGGCTTGTTCGATGCGAATGTACGGAGAGATCTTTTCCTGGATGTTGGCAGAGTTCATCAATATTCGATCAAGTTCCTCCACGCATTTTGATACCAGTTCACGGTCGGTAAACAGCGCCAGTTTGGTTGCGTCGTCCTCCCAGGTGTAACTCAGCAATATGCAATCGTATTGATAGTTGTCGTTGTAGCGATAACTGTATACGTCATGAATGAAACTGTCGGTCACAATGGCCTGGGGGATTTTACTTGGCCCCGAAAGAAACGATTTGCTTAAGGGGGCATACACTTTGCAACTGGTTTCCCAGTGCGCTGTTTTGTAGGCATTGATCGTCTCGTAAGGCAGCATTTGCTGATTGAAGTTTTCCAGCCTGATACAAGTTTCGATCAGCCATGAGGGCAGGGTCATGATCACTGAATCAAAATCATCGAACTGCTGCCGGGATAGAAGTGGTTGACTGAATTGCCAAGTGTAATGGACGCGGATTTTTTGATTGTCCAGTTTCTCCAGTTTGCTGACCGATGAATCACTGAAAAAACCGCCAGCGCTTTCAAGGCAATGCTCGTAGAACGATGTGCCTGTGCTGTCGGTTGGCAAAAACATCAGGCATTCATCGAGTGCCACAAGCCCGATGTAGCGTGGGCTGTCGAAGCGCAGGCCCTCGGTGTCGATAACAGCCTCGCAGTGCAAATAAGGGGCCGTCAGCGGCACCCCGCATGCATCGACTCGACCATGCACAAGTTGCAATCGGCTGCTGAAGCCGAAAATCGCGGTTCGCAGTGGATAGAGCGCACACACGTCATAAAAAGCCCCCCAGCTTCCATCGCCGATACCTATCGAATAGAAAAGAGTAGATTCGTGGGGCGTCATTCCCACCCCGCCAAAATCCCCTGGTTGTTCCGTATTCCAGTTTTCCAGAGGCGGCATGCCTACCAGGTCGCGAAACGAGACACCCTCATACCTCTCAACGATGGCCGCCCAGACAGATTCCCATTGCTGTGTGGCGTACACCTGCATTATCTGCCGGGTCATCCTGTCGACAAAGGTTTTCCACTTGGCGCACACGGTTTGCAGCGCCTCGTCGGGTGGTGGCGTCAAACCATCCTTATTGGTCCAGATCAACATGTGCGGCATCGGGTGCCCGCCCAGGCTGCCTTCTTGCAGATAAATGCCTGTCGAATTCACCCATCGACTGCCCGGATTGGGAAAGTCCGAAATGGCCAGGTCAAATTCATTGGCGTAGTAAGCCATCAGTGACCGACCTGCTTTCGGCAGCTCGTTTTCCCTGTTGAAGAACGGCATGCGCATTGCGCCCATCTCAAAAGGGGTATGGTTTTCCTCTAGCGGGTGGTTGCCATGAACAGTCAAATGCCTGCCACCGATGCGTTTCGATTGCTCGATCAGTGTTATGTCGATAAATCCACAGCGATACAGTTCTCTGGCGGCGGTGAGTCCGGTAACGCCGGCACCAATGACGCATATTTTGTGATCAGGATCAGTGGCTCGGGCTATGCCATGTTCCTGTTCAACCAACGCTCGATAGTCAAAACAAAGGTCCGGCGGATTGGGAAAGCGGGCCGCCCATTTTTTACGGGTCAGCAATGAACTTGGCGTATTGGTCGTTGCATCGTTTGAAGTCGGCTGGGAACTCGTTTCTGTTGTCATCGGGTTCTTCCCTGAGCGCACTGTCCGGTGGGGAAGAATATGTTGGGTTTTACAGGCGTCGACACGCAAGCGTACAAAGGGATTGCTCGCTACTCTGTATTCCGCTTTTTGTGTAGGGCAAGTAATTCGTTTGTCTGTTGAATTTAAACGATGCAGCCAAGTACCGTTTAAAGCTAAAGCAAGTACCGCCCTGTGACTTCAGGGCGGTACTTGTTTGACTGATTATGCCGCTTGTTGAAATTGCTGCCGATACTGGTTCGGCGAGAGTTCCGTGTGCTGGCGGAACAGCCGCGCAAAGAAGCTCGCATCGTCATAGCCGACTTCGTAGCTGATGGTCTTGATGCTCTTGCGGCTACCGGACAGCAGGCCCTTGGCGGTTTCGATGCGCAGGCGTTGCAGGTAATGCAACGGCTTGTCGCCGGTGGCCGTCTGGAAGCGGCGCATGAAGTTGCGGATGCTCATGCCGTGCTCGCGCGCCACGTCTTCGAAGCGGAATTTATCGGCGAAGTGATCTTCGAGCCAATGCTGGATCTGCAGGATGATCACGTCCTGATGCAGTTTTTGCCCGCCGAACCCGATGCGTCCCGGGGAATAGCTGCGTTGCACTTCATAGAGAATGTCCCGTGCCACGGCCTGGGACACGTTGGCGCCGCAGAAGCGCTCGATCAGGTAGATGTAAAGGTCGCAGGCCGAGGTGGTGCCGCCGGCGCAGAACAGGTTGTCGGCGTCGGTCAGGTGTTTGTCCTGATTGAGCTGCACCCGCGGAAAGCGTTCGGCAAAGGCATTGAAGAAGCGCCAGTAGGTGGTCGCTTCCTTGCCATTGAGCAGCCCGGCTTCGGCCAGCCAGAAGACACCGGTCGCCTCGCCGCACAGGACCGCGCCGCGTGCATGTTGCTGGCGCAACCAGGGCAGGACTTGCGGGTAACGTTTGCAAAGGCTGTCGAAATCGTCCCAGAACGCTGGAAGTACGATGATGTCGGCATTTTCCAGTCCGCCATCCACCGGTATCAACACATCGCTGAAGGTATTGACCGGTTTGCCGTCGGGACTGACCAGGCGAGTCTCGAACGCCGGTGTCAGGCCTTGGCCCAATTGTTTGCCGTAGCGAAGGCTGGCGAGATGGAAGAAATCCTTGGCTTGCATGAGGGTGGAAGCGAAAACCCGGTCAATCGCCAGGATGCTGACGCGCCGCAATGGCGTGGAGGCTTGGTTAGACATAATTCAACTTTATTTTTATAGGGGGAAGTGGTCACCAGACGGCTGGATCGTCTTATTTTTTGTCGGATGTGTCCAGTGTCCTGTATCGGAAGCCAGGCATAGTCTCTGAAGGTCATCTCCTTCCAAAAATAACCAAAAGGTGCCGCATGATCCCCAGAACCCTGTTCAGTTCCGAGCACGAGCTTTTCCGCGACAGCGTGCGCACCTTTCTGGAAAAAGAGGCTGTGCCGTTCCATGGTCAATGGGAAAAACAGGGCTTTATCGATCGCAAGCTCTGGAACAAGGCAGGGGAGGCGGGGATGCTGTGCTCGCATCTGCCGGAAGAATACGGCGGGCTGGGGGCGGATTTTCTCTACAGCGCGGTAGTCATCGAAGAGGTGGGGCGACTGGGGCTGACCGGAATCGGGTTCTCCCTGCATTCGGACATCGTTGCGCCGTACATCCTGCATTACGGCAGTGAAGCGCTGAAACACAAATACCTGCCGAAACTGGTCTCCGGGGAAATGGTCACGGCGATTGCCATGACGGAGCCTGGGGCGGGTTCCGACTTGCAAGGGGTCAAGACCACTGCGGTGCTCGATGGCGACGAGTACGTGATCAACGGCTCCAAGACATTTATCACCAACGGTTTTCTCGCCGACCTGGTGATAGTCGTGGCCAAGACCGACCCGAAGGCCGGGGCGAAAGGTACAAGCCTGTTTCTGGTCGAAGCCAATACACCGGGGTTCGAAAAGGGCAAGCGTCTGGAAAAGGTAGGCATGAAGGCTCAAGACACATCGGAGCTGTTCTTCCAGGATGTTCGCGTACCGAAGGAAAACCTGCTGGGCCAGGCCGGGATGGGCTTCGCGTACTTGATGCAGGAATTGCCGCAGGAGCGCCTCACCGTGGCCATTGGCGGCTTGGCATCAGCCGAAGCGGCCCTGCAATGGACCCTGGATTACACCCGCGATCGCAAGGCGTTCGGCAAATCGATTGCGGATTTCCAGAATACCCGTTTCAAACTGGCGGAGATGGCAACCGAAATCCAGATCGGCCGCGTCTTCGTCGACCGCTGCCTGGAACTGCACCTGCAAGGCAAGCTCGACGTGCCGACGGCGGCGATGGCCAAGTACTGGGGCACTGACCTGCAATGCAAAGTACTCGACGAGTGCGTGCAGCTGCATGGCGGCTACGGATTCATGTGGGAGTACCCGATCGCGCGGGCATGGGCGGATGCGCGCGTGCAGCGGATCTATGCCGGGACGAACGAGATCATGAAGGAGATTATTGCGCGGTCACTGTAATGCCGTGTTGATCGTTCCCACGCCTGCGTGGGAACGCCTAAAGGGACGCTCCGCGTTCCAGCTTCAGAAAGGGACGCGGAGCGTCCCGGGCTGCATTCCCACGCAGAGCGTGGGGAGCGATCATTCGATCAAGGCGCAGGATTCGGATGATCCTTGTGTATCGCTTCAATCCCTTCCAGCACTTCCTCCGACAATCTCAGATCAAAACTGGCAATGTTGCTCTCCAGTTGCTCCAGTGTGGTCGCGCCGATGATGTTGCTGGTCACGAATGGCTGCTGCGTCACGAACGCCAGGGCCATTTGCGCCGGGTCCAGGCCGTGCTCGCGGGCCAGGGCCACGTAACGGCTGCAGGCTGCTTCCGATTGCGGGTTGAAGTAGCGGCTGAAGCGGCTGTAGAGGCTCAGGCGACCTTTCGGCGGACGCGCGCCACCTTCGTATTTGCCCGACAGGAAGCCGAACGCCAGCGGCGAATAGGCGAGCAGGCCGCATTGTTCGCGGATGGCAATTTCTGCCAGGCCAATTTCGAAGCTGCGATTGAGCAGGTTGTACGGGTTCTGGATCGACACCGCGCGCGGCCAGCCACGGGCTTCGGCCAGGGCGAGGAAACGCATGGTGCCCCATGGCGTTTCGTTGGACAGGCCGATATGGCGGATCTTGCCGGCCTTGACCTGTTCGTCCAGCGCTTCGAGGGTATCTTCCAGCGGCGTCAGGTTGGCTTCGATCTTGTGCTTGTAACCCAACTGGCCGAAGAAGTTGGTGCTGCGCTCCGGCCAATGCAGCTGGTACAGGTCGATGTAATCGGTCTGCAAGCGCTTGAGGCTGGCCTCCACGGCTTCGGTGATGTGCTGCCGGTTGTGCCGAAGGTTCTTGTCGCGGATGTAGTCGATGGTGTTGCCGGGACCGGCGATCTTGCTGGCGAGGATCCAGTCGGCACGATCACCGCGGCTTTTGAAGTAGTTGCCGATGTAGCGTTCGGTGGTGGCGTAGGTTTCGGCCTTGGGCGGCACCGGATACATTTCGGCGGTGTCGATGAAGTTGATCCCCGCGCCCTTGGCTCGTTCGATCTGGGCGAAGGCGTCTGCCTCGCTGTTTTGCTCGCCCCAGGTCATGGTTCCGAGGCAGAGGGCACTCACATTCAGATTGGTCCGGCCTAGCTGGCGATAGTCCATCGGGTGCTCCTTGGGCAAAACAATCATAAAAGCAGGTTGAATTATTTTTCGCAATCTGCATAATTGCGCACCTCTTTCTGCAGTGGAAGTGATGCGCCGCCGCCGAAGAATCTTGCCGTTGAACGGACGCGCCGACCCGAGCCCCCGAAAGCGTCTGTATCCGGCTGCCTTTGACTTGTCAAAGTACGCACTATTCAGTAAGATCCGCCGTCTAATTTACAGGGCGGCCCCTGAGGCTATAAAGAATGAAAACTTTTACTGCTAAACCGGAAACAGTAAAGCGCGACTGGTTTGTCGTCGACGCTGCTGGTCAGACCCTGGGTCGTCTGGCCACCGAAATCGCGAGCCGTCTGCGTGGCAAGCACAAGCCTGAGTACACTCCTCACGTTGACACCGGCGACTACATCGTCGTAATCAACGCTGAGCAGATCCGTGTTACCGGTGCTAAAACCACTGACAAAATGTACTACTCCCACTCCGGTTTCCCGGGCGGCATCAAGTCGATCAACTTTGAAAAGCTGATCGCCAAGGCCCCTGAGCGCGTGATCGAGACCGCGGTCAAAGGCATGCTGCCTAAGAACCCGCTGGGTCGCGACATGTACCGTAAGCTGAAAGTCTATGCGGGCGCTGCACACCCTCATACTGCTCAGCAGCCCCAAGAACTGAAGATTTAACGGAATAGTTCATTATGTCGGCGACTCAAAATTACGGCACTGGCCGTCGCAAGACCGCAACCGCACGCGTTTTCCTGCGTCCGGGTACTGGTAACATCTCCATCAACAATCGTTCGCTGGATAATTTCTTCGGCCGCGAAACTGCCCGCATGGTAGTTCGTCAGCCGCTGGAATTGACTGAGACTGTCGAGAAGTTCGACATCTACGTCACCGTGATCGGTGGTGGTGTAAGTGGTCAGGCTGGCGCAATCCGCCACGGCATCACTCGCGCTCTGATGGATTACGACGAAACTCTGCGCAGCGCTCTGCGTAAAGCCGGCTTCGTAACCCGCGATGCACGTGAAGTTGAACGTAAGAAAGTTGGTCTGCGTAAAGCGCGTAAGCGTCCGCAGTACTCGAAGCGTTAATTCGTTTCCACGTTCAAAAAAGAACGCCCGGATTCCTCACGGAACCGGGCGTTTTTTTATGCGTGAGATTTATCAAAGAATTGCGCTGTGACAACTTGCCACATCCGCAGACCCCCTATACTACAAGGCTTGGCAGTGGTGCCTCGGGGTAATTACCTTGTCAGAATTGGGGCTTTTCATTACCATTCGGCAAAATTTTTATAAGTGCACAGATTTACTTAGTAGATGCCTGATTTAACAGGCCACAAAGCTGATGGGAGAGGACTGAATGAGCAATGACGGCGTGAATGCAGGCCGGCGTCGCTTCTTGGTAGCAGCCACATCCGTGGTGGGTGCTGCAGGAGCGGTGGGGGCTGCGGTCCCGTTCGTGGGGTCATGGTTTCCCAGTGCCAAGGCGAAAGCCGCAGGTGCACCGGTGAAAGTGAATGTCAGCAAAATCGAGCCAGGCCAGCAGATGATTGCTGAGTGGCGCGGTCAGCCGGTATTCATCGTCCGCCGTACACAGGAAATCCTGGGGAATCTGAAGAAGATCGAGGGCCAGTTGTCTGACCCGACCTCCAAGAACTCGACACAACCGACCTATGTCGATCCGGAAACGCGGTCGATCAAACCTGAAGTTCTGTTGTTGATCGGTATCTGCACCCACCTGGGTTGCTCGCCGACATTCCGTCCCGAAGTGGCACCTGCTGACCTGGGCAAGGACTGGGTTGGTGGCTATTTCTGCCCTTGCCACGGCTCCCACTACGACCTGGCTGGCCGCGTCTACAAGGCACAACCTGCGCCTTTGAACCTGCCAGTTCCCCCGCATTCCTATGAGACCGATGACATCATTGTCATTGGCATCGATACGGAGAAAGCGTGATGAGCAAGTTCATGGATTGGGTTGATGCGCGCTTTCCCGCGACCAAGATGTGGGAAGACCATCTCAGCAAGTACTACGCCCCGAAGAACTTCAACTTCTTCTATTTCTTTGGCTCCCTGGCTCTGCTGGTTCTGGTCAACCAGATCGTCACCGGTGTCTGGCTGACCATGAGCTACACCCCGTCGGCTGAAGAGGCATTTGCTTCTGTCGAATACATCATGCGCGACGTCGAGTACGGCTCGATTTTGCGTTTGCTGCACTCCACTGGCGCTTCGGCGTTCTTCATCGTGGTCTATCTGCATATGTTCCGTGGCTTGCTCTACGGTTCGTACCAGAAGCCGCGCGAGCTGGTGTGGGTCTTCGGCATGCTGATCTACCTGGCGCTGATGGCTGAAGCCTTCATGGGCTACCTGCTGCCATGGGGTCAGATGTCCTATTGGGGCGCCCAGGTGATCATCTCGCTGTTCGGTGCGATCCCGCTCATCGGCGACGACCTGACTCAGTGGATCCGCGGTGACTACCTGATTTCCGGCATTACCCTGAACCGCTTCTTCGCCTTGCACGTGGTCGCCCTGCCGATCGTGATTCTGGGTCTGGTGGTGCTGCACGTCCTGGCGCTGCACGAAGTGGGTTCGAACAACCCGGACGGCGTGGACATCAAGAAGCACAAAGACGAAAACGGTGTACCGCTGGACGGCATCGCCTTCCACCCGTACTACACCGTGAAAGATATCGTCGGCGTGGTGGTGTTCCTGTTCATCTTCTGCTCGATCGTGTTCTTCTTCCCGGAAATGGGCGGTTATTTCCTCGAGAAGCCGAACTTCGAACAGGCCAACCCGTTCAAGACGCCTGAGCATATTGCGCCGGTCTGGTACTTCACGCCTTTCTACGCGATCTTGCGTGCGGTTCCGGACAAGCTCCTGGGTGTAATCGCCATGGGTGCGGCCATCGCTGTGCTGTTCGTCCTGCCGTGGCTCGACCGTAGTCCGGTCAAGTCCATGCGCTACAAGGGCTGGCTGAGCAAGATCTGGCTTTTCGTGTTCTGCATCTCGTTCGTGATCCTGGGTGTGCTGGGCGTGCTGGCTCCGACGCCAGGTCGTACGTTGCTGTCGCAGGTCTGCACCTTCCTGTACTTCGCCTACTTCATTCTGATGCCGTTCTACACCAGGCTCGAGAAGACCAAACCGGTTCCGGAAAGGGTGACTGGCTGATGAAAAAACTATTTGCTGTATTGATGCTTGCGGCGCTGCCGGTGTTCGCATTCGCTGCTGGACAAGCTGGGCCGGAGCTGGAAAAAGTCGACATCGACGTTTCCGACAAGGCAGCCATGCAGGACGGCGCACGCACTTTCGCCAACTATTGCATGGGCTGCCACAGCGCCAAGTTCCAGCGTTACGAGCGTGTTGCCGATGACTTGGGCATTCCTCACGAACTGATGCTGGAGAATCTGGTGTTCACTGGCGCCAAGATCGGCGATCACATGAACATCGGCATGCAGCCGGCTGACGCCAAGGCCTGGTTTGGTGCGGCTCCGCCCGACCTGACCCTGGTTGCCCGGGTTCGCGGCACCGACTGGCTCTATGGTTACCTGAAGTCGTTCTATGAAGATCCGTCGCGTCCTTGGGGTGTGAACAACAAGGTCTTCCCGAACGTCGGTATGCCTAACGTTCTGGTGGGCTTGCAAGGTCGTCAGGTCGTCGGTTGCAAACAGGTTCAGATCGTCGAAGACGGCAAGAAGCAATTTGATCCGCTGACCGGTACTGCGCTGACCCATGAAGCGTGCGATCAGCTGACCATCGTGCCGAAAAGCGGTGCTTTGACCGAAGAGCAGTTCGATGAGAAGGTCAAGAATCTGGTAACCTTCCTGGCTTACTCGGCTAACCCGGTTAAGCTGCAACATCAGCGCATCGGTACGTATGTATTGCTGTACCTCGCGTTCTTCTTCGTATTCGCCTATTTGCTCAAGCGCGAATACTGGAAAGATGTGCACTGATAAAGCTTCAAGCTATTGCTGTTAATCGCGCGCGCCCAAGGGCGCCTCTGAAAATGTAACGAGTCTGGTGATCCAGGCGTTACGGGAGGCGCCCTCTGGGCGCGCTCGTTTTTCCGCTTCCGATAATTTCTACAAGCGAGGAGGATCGCCATGGGCGTGACCAATCGGTTGGCCTGTTACTCCGACCCCGCCGACCACTATTCCCACCGAGTGCGAATCGTACTGGCAGAGAAGGGTGTCAGCGCCGAGATCATTTACGTTGAAGCTGGCCGTCAGCCGCCTAAACTGATCGAAGTGAACCCTTATGGCAGCTTGCCCACCCTGGTCGATCGTGACCTGGCGTTGTGGGAGTCAACGGTGGTAATGGAATATCTGGATGAGCGTTACCCGCATCCGCCGCTCCTGCCGGTTTATCCGGTGGCGCGTGCCAACAGCCGCCTGCTGATGCACCGCATCCAGCGGGACTGGTGTGGGTTGGTGGATCTGATTCTGGATTCGCGGACCAAGGAAGCGGCCCGTGTCGTGGCACGTAAAGAGCTGCGCGAGAGCCTGACCGGCGTTTCGCCGCTATTCGCCGACAAGCCGTTTTTCCTCAGTGAGGAACAAAGTCTGGTGGATTGCTGCCTATTACCAATACTCTGGCGATTGCCGATTCTGGGTATAGAACTGCCGCGGCCAGCCAAGCCGCTGCTTGATTACATGGAGCGCCAGTTTGCGCGTGAGGCTTTCCAGGCGAGTCTGTCTGGCGTCGAACGCGATATGCGCTAAGGCTTAAGGAGCCGCTATGAACTCCAGTCGACCTTATCTGGTCCGCGCGCTCTACGAGTGGATTGTTGATAACGATTGCACCCCGCACATGCTGGTGAATTCCGAGTATCCCTCGGTGCAAGTGCCGCAAGGTTTTGCCAGTGACGGGCAGATTGTCCTGAACGTATCGCCACAAGCCGTGCGACATCTGCACATGGACAACGAAGCAGTCAGCTTCGAAGGCCGCTTTGGTGGAGTGCCGCATACGTTGTACGTGCCTATCGCATCGATCCTGGGCATCTACGCCCGGGAGAATGGTCAGGGCATGGTCTTCGATCTCGAGTCGCCTATGGGCGAGGACGAAGAGATCGAGCCGGATGATGTTCCGCCACCGGACAGCGAGCCGCCGCGCCCCAGCGGTCGACCGAGCTTGAAGGTAGTGAAATAACAAAAAAGGCGATCCGGAAGGATCGCCTTTTTTGTTACTTGTAGGAGCACAGCTTGCTGGCTCCTACGGGGCGGTGGCGTTGTCAAAATCGCCATCGCTGAGAGGATCAGTCAATGTACTCGAACAACTTCACAATCTTCTGAACGCCGGAAACTCCCTGCACCAGGTTGGTTGCCTGGGCGGCTTCCTGTTTGGTCAGCAAGCCCAGCAGGTAAACGATACCGTTCTCGGTGACGACCTTGATGCGCGAACCGGGGATGTTCGGGTCGGTGAGCATCTGTGTCTTGATCTTGGAGGTCAGCCAGGTGTCGTTCTGGCGGGCCAGGAAGCCGGAGGGTGGGAGAATTTGCAGTTCGTTGTGAACGGTCTTCACGCGCTGAACGGCAGCGGCGGCCTGTTCGGCCTTGGCCTTGAGGTCGGCTCGCGGGGTTTGGCCGGCGAGCAGCACCACGCCGTTGAAACTGGTCACGACGATGTGCGAGTCGTTATCCAGCGCCGGGTCAGCCTTGGCGATGTTCACGCCGACCTTGGTGTCGATCAGCGAATCATCGATCTTGCTGCCGAAGGTGCGGGTGCCGCGGTCGTCTTCAATCGGTGCTTCACGGCTGGCATTAACCACCGAGGTGCAGCCGCTGATGCCGAGGCACAGGGTCAGGGCCAGTAGGCCGAGGCGATTAGGGGTCATTCTTCACTCCCGAACAGTTGGCTGTCGATCAAGTCGCAAAGGCAATGGATCGCCAGCAGGTGGACTTCTTGAATGCGTGCAGTGACGTTGGCGGGTACGCGAATCTCCACGTCCTCGGGCAACAGCAACGACGCCATGCCGCCGCCATCGCGACCGGTCAATGCTACGACAATCATTTCGCGATCATGTGCGGCCTGGATCGCTTGAATTATGTTTGCCGAGTTGCCGCTGGTGGAAATCGCCAGCAATACGTCGCCGGGTTGACCCAGCGCGCGGATCTGCTTGGAGAAGATTTCGTTGTAGCTATAGTCGTTGGCGATCGAGGTGATCGTCGAGCTGTCGGTGGTCAGCGCGATGGCCGGCAGGCTCGGGCGTTCGCGTTCGAAGCGATTGAGCAGCTCCGACGAGAAGTGCTGGGCATCACCGGCGGAACCGCCGTTGCCGCAGGAGAGCATTTTGCCTTCGTTGAGCAGTGCGTTGACCATGACCTGGCTGGCTTGCTCGATGTGCGGTGCAAGTACGTCCATCGCCTGTTGCTTGGTGTCGATACTGGCCTGAAAAAGCTGGCGAATTCTGGATTGCATGTCCATCTGTGTGACCTTAATGAGCGCGGCTGTCCGGCACGTGAAAGTGCAGCCCGCAAAACAAAGAGCAAAAATGTTGGGTTGTATCCGCTTCGTGGTGCAGGCAATCAGCTGTCGAAGGCATTCTGCAACCAGTTCAACTGATTGAGATTGCTGTCGATGGCAATCACGTCGAAACGGCAAGGGGAATTGGCCCAGCGCGACTCGCGCTGAAGAAAATACTGCGCGGCAAAAATCAGTTTCTGCCGTTTGCGCTCATCAATGCTATCGAGCGCGCCACCCCATTGAGTGTTTTTTCTGTAGCGAACTTCAACGAATACTACTGTATCGCCATCAAGCATGACCAGATCAAGCTCGCCGCGTTTGCACAACCAGTTCTGCGCCAGCAGGCGCAGACCTTGTTGTTGAAGATGCTCGAGCGCATGGCGCTCGGCATCCTGACCGCTTTGCCGGCGTGACCTCTCAGGCATCAGCGTTGGGTGTTCGGCAGGCGTTGAACCTGGCCGTTGACGAACTCTGCCCACGGCAACTGCCGCACGACACGCTGGTTCTGGGTCATGCCGAGGCTGCCCGACTGGCCTTCGATGCGGCTATCCGGCAGCGCCTTGAGTTGACCCAGGCGTGGCGCCAGGCGATAGGCGTCGACGCCCATTGCGTACAGGCGGCCCAGGCTACCGGCGGCTTGCGGCCATTGTGCCGTGACTTGTTGGCGCAGCGGATCATTGACGTCCAGCAACCATGGGGTTTCGCAGAAGCGGATGCCGTTCATGTCGTTGTACTGGTTTGCATCACCGCTGGCACTGAACACGTGCGACGTGGCGTAGACCGGAACGTCGCCGGCGTACTGGAAGTTCAGGGTCGGCTTGATCTGCTGGGCCTGTTGCGGCGTGGCAGCGAGGAAGATGAACTCGATATCCTGGCGACGGGAAGGCTGGGCGGCGACCTGCGAACCTACGGTGCTTTGCAGGCTCTTGGCGCGACCTTCGCTCTGACGCAGCTGGAACATGTCGGCAATCTGCTGGGCCAGTTGCACTGGCTGGTCGACGCGTTCGGTGGCAACGATGCTGCCGCCGTTGGCTTGCCAGTCCTGGCTGAACGCACGCAACACGCGATCGCCCCATTCGCCTTTCGGCACCATGATGGCAGCGCGATGCAGGCCGTCGGCGCGAGCGCGGCGGGAGACTTCGCGGGCTTCGTCTTCAGCGGCAAGCCCGAACTGGAACAGCTGGGGCGGACCTTGTTCGCCTTCGCTGTAGTTCAGTGCCAGGGTGGTGATTGGCAGTTGCGGGCGAGTGCTCAGCTGTTTGACCAGTGGCTTCTCAAGCGGACCGACGACCAGTTGCACGCCGTCTGCCTGGGCCTTGCGATAAAACTCGTCGAGGGAGGACAGTTTCGAGCTGTCATAGAACTCGATGGCTGGCGGCTTCTGCCCGGCTTGTTGGGCCTGATAGTGAGCGGCCATGAAGCCTTCGCGCAGCGCCTTGCCCACCGAGGCCAGTGGGCCGTCTTGTGGCAGCAACAACGCTATTTTGCTCAGGGGCTGGCTGGCCAGTTCCTTGAGTTTGGTCAGTGGCAGTGGCAACTGGGCGGCGGCCGGGTGTTTCGGATTCTGCTCACGCCAGTTGTCGATGGCAGCCTGCTGCTGTTCCAGGGTGCCGGCAGTTTTCACCGCCAGTGCCAGGCCCATCCAGCCGCCGAGGTCATCGGTGGTGTTGGGCTGCAATTGATCGGTCGGCAGCGAGGCGATCAATACCCAGATCGCTTCATGGTTTTTGCTGGCCGCTTCATCTTTGAGCATCGGCGCGATGAAGATCCGCTCCCGTGCGGCAGCCAGGGTCTGGCCGTCGGCTTCAAGCGCGCGGGCGCGAACGGTGCCGGTGCGGACCTGCTGTTCTTCAGGCAATTCGCCCAGGCGTTGCAGGCTCGGATGGCTCAAGGCCGTCAACGCGGCTTTTGGCTGGTTGCGGGTCATCGCCAATTCGGCGGCCAGTGTGCTGGCGAATACCTGCTGGCCGGGCTTGAGTTGCTCGACGGGTACTTGTTGCAGGATTTGTGCGGACTGGGCGGCATTACCCTGGCGGTAGGCCAGGTCAGCTGCGCTCAAGCGCAGCAATGCTGCATCCTCCGGCGATTTGCTCTGGGCGGCCTTCTCGAGCAGTTGCTCGATACTGGCATCCGGGGTCCGTGGAAGTTCGCCAAGGCTGGAGGAGGGCGAGCTGGCGCAAGCCGCCAGCAAGGCAGCGAGGCAGAGGGCAGTGAACAGCCGCAGGCAAGCGATCATGTAGTGTTCCTGATACTCGATCAAATTAGCGTGGAATTGTACCCAAGCACTGGCCGGGGCGCGATGTTAGTGGCGTGAATCGATCAATTTAGCTTGCGCAATTGTTGCTGTGCGGCACAAAACGCGGCAAAAGCGAGCATTGCTCACGCGTATCGCAAGCGCCGCTACGGGTTACAATGCCCGCTTTATCGATCATGAGGTGTGCGCTTTGACTGCTCCAGGTGCTTTGAATTCCGCTGCTGGCTCGCTTTATGTGGTGGCGACGCCCATCGGCAACCTGGACGACATCAGTGCGCGCGCGCTGAAGATCCTGCGTGATGTTGCCTTGATCGCCGCCGAGGACACTCGTCACTCCCAGCGTTTGATGCAGCACTTCGGCATTCCAACGCCGCTCGCAGCGTGCCATGAGCACAATGAGCGCGATGAAGGCAGTCGCTTTATTACCCGTCTGCTCGCGGGTGACGATGTGGCGCTGATCTCCGATGCCGGTACGCCGCTGATTTCTGATCCTGGTTATCATCTGGTGCGCCAGGCTCGCGCTGCCGGGATCAATGTGGTGCCCGTGCCGGGTGCCTGTGCGTTGGTGGCGGCTTTGTCGGCGGCGGGTCTGCCGTCGGACCGTTTCATCTTCGAAGGTTTCCTGCCGGCCAAAGCCGTTGGGCGACGTGCGCGTCTTGAGCTGGTAAAGGAAGAGCCGCGCACGCTGATTTTCTACGAGGCGCCGCACCGTATTCTGGAATGCCTGCAGGACATGGAGTTGGTGTTCGGGCCAGAACGTCCAGCGCTGCTTGCTCGCGAACTGACGAAAACCTTTGAAACGCTGAAGGGTTTGCCACTGGGCGAGTTGCGGCAGTTCGTCGAGTCGGACAGCAATCAACAGCGCGGCGAATGCGTGGTGCTGGTCGCTGGCTGGACAGTGCCCGAGTCTGAAGATGCAGTCAGCAGCGAGGCAATGCGCGTGCTGAATCTGTTACTCGAAGAAATGCCGCTCAAGCGCGCGGCGGCATTGGCGGCGCAAATTACCGGCGAGCGTAAGAATGTTCTCTATCAAGTCGCTCTGGATAAACAGAAGGGCGAGTAAAAACCCGACGCGCAGGCGTGGTTGAAGGCTTTTAGCGCTTGTTCTTCGCACGCTCTGCCGTTAACCTTCGCGGCGGAGAGTCGATCGGACAGTCGCTGCCCTCTATGAAAATTAGGGGGGGGAGGAAAGTCCGGGCTCCATAGGGCGAAGTGCCAGGTAATGCCTGGGAGGCGTGAGCCTACGGAAAGTGCCACAGAAAATAACCGCCTAAGCGCTTCGGCGCCGGTAAGGGTGAAAAGGTGCGGTAAGAGCGCACCGCACGTCTGGCAACAGTTCGTGGCTAGGTAAACCCCACTTGGAGCAAGACCAAATAGGGTCCCAAGGCGTGGCCCGCGCTGGGACCGGGTAGGTTGCTAAAGATGTCCAGTGATGGCCATCGTAGACGAATGACTGTTCAAGACAGAACCCGGCTTACAGATCGACTCTCCACCTTTTTCTCCCCTCTGCTTAAATCATTGAGCAGAGTGTTGGTGATAGCAATTTCCCCTCTTACACAATCATCTGCAGAACCCCGGTTGTAATACCAAAAAAATCTTACTCTTAATAAATTACTTTAACTTCCGGGCGCAGCCTTCCGTGCTGGTTCAAGTTATTGGTCATTTTCATCCGCCAGATTCCCGTTACCCCTCCTTTTATGCTCCTAAATCTCAGTTCTGTAAGGCTTTTCCTTTACTGCGCGCCTTGACGGTGCGGTAGGCGCATTCCTATAGTGTGCGCAAGTGGCGGAAAGTGGCATGAAGTGGGTTTTTTGAACGCAAAACGCTAATATTTGGAGAAACGCTGACGTGTTTCGCGGAGCCAACGCAATCAGTCTCGATGCAAAGGGCCGTCTCGCTATGCCGAGCCGGTACCGTGACGAGCTCGATTCGCGCAGTTCCGGCCAGTTGATCGTCACCATTGATGCCGTTGATCCGTGTTTGTGTGTTTACCCCCTCGATGAGTGGGAAATTATTGAAACCAAACTGCGCGCACTGCCTTCGCTTCGCGAAGAGAACCGCCGCCTGCAACGTTTACTGATTGGTAATGCCGTCGACCTCGAGCTCGATGGCAGTGGTCGTTTTCTGGTTCCGCCGCGTCTTCGTGAATATGCCAAATTGGATAAGCGCGCGATGTTGGTAGGCCAACTGAACAAGTTCCAATTGTGGGACGAGGATGCCTGGAATGCGGTTTCTGCCGCTGACCTGGCTGCTATTCAACAACCGGGCGCGATGCCTGATGAACTGCGTGATCTGATCCTGTGACTATTGATAGCGGCTTTAACCACATCACCGTACTGCTTGACGAAGCCGTCGAGGCTCTCGCCGTACGTCCTGATGGCTGCTATTTGGATGGCACGTTCGGGCGCGGCGGGCACAGCCGATTGATCCTCAGCCGGCTCGGTCCCGATGGTCGTTTGCTCGGATTTGACAAGGATCCTCAAGCGATTGCCACCGGGCAGACGCTAGCGGCCGAAGACGGCCGCTTTGTCGTTGTGCAGCGCAGCTTTGCCGAGCTGGGTTCTGAAGTTGCCGAGCGCGGCATGAAGGGCAAGGTCAGCGGCATTCTGCTTGACCTCGGTGTGTCCTCGCCGCAGCTCGACGACCCTGAACGCGGCTTCAGTTTCCTCAACGATGGCCCACTGGACATGCGCATGGACCCGTCCCGCGGGATCAGTGCTGCGGAGTTCGTCAACACCGCGCCCGTGGAAGAAATTGCCCGGGTATTCAAGGAATACGGCGAAGAGCGTTTTTCCGGACGCATGGCTCGTGCAGTGGCAGAACGCCGCGACATCAAGCCGTTCGAGCGTACTGCCGATCTTGCCGAGGTGTTGAAAGTCGCCAACCCTGCCTGGGAAAAAGGCAAAAACCCTGCTACCCGAGCGTTCCAGGGGCTGCGTATTCACGTCAACAACGAACTGGGCGATCTGGAAGCCGGCCTCGAAGCCGCTCTGGAATGCCTGGAAATCGGTGGTCGTCTGGTTGTGATCAGCTTCCACTCGCTGGAAGACCGCATCGTCAAATTGTTCATGCGCAAGCTGGTGAAAGGCGAAGCCGACAACCTGCCACGCAACCTGCCGGTTCGCCACGTGGCATTCGAACCGAAAATCAAAGTCCATGGCAAAGCGCAGACGGCCTCCGACGCCGAACTCAAAGCCAACCCACGTTCCCGTAGCGCCGTCATGCGCGTGGCGGAGAAACTTCGGTGAGCAAGCTTTTCGCCAAGCCACTGCCCGGCGGAAGCTTTTTCATGCTGCTGCTGTTTGTCGGCGTGCTGGTGTCGGCCATCGGCGTGTCTTACAGCGCGCACTGGAGCCGCCAATTGCTGAACTCGCTTTACGGCGAGTTGAGCGTGCGCGACAAGGCGCAGGCGGAATGGGGTCGGTTGATTCTGGAGCAGAGCACCTGGACCGCCCATAGCCGTATCGAAGTGCTCGCCACCGAACAACTGAAAATGCGCATTCCGGGCGCCGCCGAAGTGCAGATGGTGGCGCCATGATGAAACTTGAAGGCGCACTCTTTCCGTGGCGTTTCCGTCTGGTGCTGGGCTTGCTCGGTGTCATGGTGGCAGCAATCGCCTGGCGCATCATCGATCTGCAAGTGGTTGACCGTGACTTCCTGAAAGGTCAGGGCGACGCGCGCAGCGTTCGTCATATTCCGATTCCGGCACACCGTGGCTTGATCACCGACCGTAACGGCGAGCCGTTGGCCGTGAGTACGCCGGTGACCACCCTGTGGGCCAACGCCAAGGAAATGCAGCTGGCCAAGGAGAAGTGGCCAGCACTCGCCGCGGCGCTCGGGCAAGATCCGAAAGCCCTGGCTGAGCGCCTTGAAGCCCAGGCCAATAAAGAATTCATTTACCTGGTGCGCGGGCTGACGCCTGAGCAAGGCCAGTCTGTGCTCGATCTGAAAGTGCCGGGTGTCTACGGTATCGAAGAATTCCGCCGTTTTTATCCGGCCGGTGAAGTGACCGCGCATATGGTCGGCTTCACCGATATCGACGATCACGGTCGCGAAGGTGTCGAACTGGCCTATGACGAATGGCTGGCCGGGGTGCCGGGCAAACGGCAGGTTATCAAGGACCGGCGCGGCCGGTTGATCAAGGATGTCCAGGTCACCAAAAACGCCAAGGCCGGAAAGCCCTTGGCGTTGTCCATTGACCTGCGCCTGCAATACCTGGCCAACCGCGAGTTGCGTAATGCAATCATCGAGAACGGCGCCAAGGCCGGCAGCCTGGTGATCATGGACGTGAAGACCGGCGAGATTCTCGCGATGGTCAACCAACCGACCTACAACCCGAACAACCGGCGCAACCTGCAACCGGCGATGATGCGTAACCGCGCGATGATCGACGTGTTCGAACCCGGTTCGACGATGAAAGCGATCTCGATGAGCGCCGCGATCGAAACCGGGCGCTGGAAACCGAGCGATACCGTCGAGGTGTACCCGGGGACCTTGCAGATCGGTAAATACACCATCAAGGACGTGTCCAAGACCGAAGGTCCGGTGCTCGACCTGACAGGCATCCTGATCAACTCCAGTAACGTGGGCATGAGCAAGATCGCGTTCGATATCGGTGGCGAGACGATTTTCCGTCTCGCACAGAAAGTCGGCCTCGGTCAGGACACCGGCCTGGGTTTCCCGGGCGAGCGCGTCGGCAACCTGCCGAACTACCGTGAATGGCGCAAGGCCGAGACCGCGACGCTGTCCTACGGCTACGGTGTTTCCGTGACCGCGATCCAGCTGGTTCACGCCTTCTCGGCGTTGGCCAACAACGGTCGCCTCGCACCACTGACGCTGATCAAAACCGACAAAGCGCCGCAGACCACTCAAGTGCTGCCCGAAACAGTCGCGAAAACCATGCAAACCATGCTGCAACAAGTGATCGAAGCTCCGCGCGGTGTGTTCCGTGCGCAAGTGCCGGCGTATCACGTGGGCGGCAAGTCGGGTACTGCGCGCAAGACTTCGGTGGGTGCCAAGGGTTACGCCGAAAACTCGTATCGCTCGCTGTTCGCCGGTTTCGGCCCGATGAGCGATCCACGTTACGCCATCGTGGTCGTCATCGACGAACCGACCAAGGCCGGCTACTTCGGTGGTCTGGTATCGGCGCCGGTGTTCAGCCGCGTGATGTCCGGCACCCTGCGCCTGATGAACGTCACCCCGGACAACCTGCCACCTACTCAACAAGCGAACGCTACGCCGGTCGTTCCACTGAAAGCCAATGGAGGGCGCGGCTGATGTCATTAAGTCTGAACAAGATTTTCCCCCACGCCGGCCACGATCTGTTGATCCGTGAATTGGCGCTCGACAGCCGCAATGTACGCGCGGGCGATTTGTTCCTCGCCGTGCCGGGCGGCAAATTCGATGGTCGTGCGCACATTGCCGATGCTCTGGCACGCGGCGCCGCAGCTGTGGCGTACGAAGTCGAAGGCGCCACCGTGCTGCCGATCACTGAAGTGCCGTTGATTCCGGTCAAAGGCCTGGCAGCGCAACTGTCGGACATTGCCGGGCGCTTTTATGGCGAGCCGAGCCATCATCTGAATCTGGTCGGCGTGACCGGCACCAATGGCAAGACCAGCGTGACCCAACTGATTGCCCAGGCGCTGGATCTGCTGGGCCAGCACTGCGGCATCGTCGGCACCCTGGGTTGCGGTTTCTACGGCGCGCTGGAAAGCGGCCTGCATACCACGCCGAATCCAATTGCCGTGCAAGCGACCCTGGGCGACCTGAAAAAGGCCGGTGCCAAAGCCGTCGCCATGGAAGTCTCGTCCCATGGCCTGGACCAGGGTCGTGTCACTGCGTTGGCTTTTGATGTGGCGGTGATGACCAACCTGTCCCGCGATCACCTGGACTATCACGGCACCATGCAGGCGTATGGCGACGCCAAGGCCAAGCTGTTTGCCTGGAATGATCTCAAGTGTCGGGTGGTTAACCTCGATGACGATTTCGGCCGGCAACTGGCCGCCGAAAAACGTGAGTCGCGGCTGATCACCTACAGCCTGCTCGACAGCAGCGCTTACCTGTATTGCCGTGAAGCACAGTTCGATGACGAAGGCGTACGTGCCACGCTGGTCACGCCGCAAGGCGAACACCTTTTGCGCAGCACTTTGCTCGGTCGATTCAACCTGAGCAACGTCTTGGCGGCGGTCGGTGCCTTGCTCGGCCTGGATTACGCGCTGGACGAGATTCTCAAGGTGTTGCCGAAACTCGAAGGCCCGGCCGGGCGCATGCAGCGCCTTGGCGGTGGCAATCAGCCGTTGGTGGTGGTCGATTACGCCCATACCCCGGATGCCCTGGAAAAAGTCCTGACCGCCCTGCGCCCGCACGTCAAAGGCCGTTTGCTGTGCCTGTTCGGCTGTGGCGGCGACCGCGATCGCGGCAAGCGTCCGTTGATGGCTGAAGTGGTCGAGCGCCTGGCCGATGGCGTGCTGGTGACCGACGACAATCCGCGTACCGAAGATCCAGCGGTGATTTTCGATGACATCCGCGCC
Source organism: Pseudomonas sp. Sample_16 (assembly GCF_004307665.1). Classification (NCBI taxonomy): domain Bacteria; kingdom Pseudomonadati; phylum Pseudomonadota; class Gammaproteobacteria; order Pseudomonadales; family Pseudomonadaceae; genus Pseudomonas; species Pseudomonas sp. Sample_16. Next base: position 61,042 of record NZ_RCOB01000146.1, on the reverse strand, counting down.
GGTTTCACCGCTGTGGATAAAGTCACCTTCGTTGCTGGCCGTGGCCAGGCGATTGCCCAATTGATCGCCGACGCTTCAGCGGACGACGTGATCGTGCTCGCGGGTAAAGGTCACGAGGACTATCAGGAAATCAACGGAGAGCGCCATGCCTTCTCCGATCTGGTTGAGGCCGATCATGCCTTGACCGCGTGGGAGGTGGCCCATGCTTAAGGCTTTGAAACTGAGCGAGCTGACGAGCGCACTGAATGCTCGCCTGATTTCTGCCGATGCCAGTTTCGATGGCGTCAGTATCGACAGCCGTGCGATCAAGCCTGGCCAATTGTTCATTGCCTTGGCCGGACCACGCTTCGATGGCCATGATTATCTGAATGACGTCGCGGCCAAAGGCGCCGTGGCGGCATTGGTCGAGCGCGAAGTCGCCGACAGCGCGCTGCCGCAACTGCTGGTCAGCGATACCCGCCAGGCCCTCGGCCAGTTGGGTGCCCTGAATCGCCAGGCCTTCACGCAGCAAGTCGCAGCCGTCACCGGCTCCAGCGGCAAGACCACGGTCAAGGAAATGCTCGCGAGCATCCTGCGGACCCGCGGTCCGGTACTGGCAACCCGCGGCAACCTGAACAACGACCTCGGCGTTCCGCTGACCCTGCTCGAGCTGGCGCCGGAACACACCGCTGCCGTGATCGAACTCGGCGCTTCGCGTCTGGGTGAAATCGCCTACACCGTGGGCATGACCAAACCCCACGTAGCCATTCTCAACAACGCCGGGACCGCCCACGTTGGCGAGTTCGGCGGGCCGGAAAAAATCGTCGAAGCCAAGGGCGAGATCATCGAAGGCCTGGCGGCCGATGGCATCGCCGTGCTCAACCTCGACGACAAGGCATTTGGTATCTGGAAGAAGCGCGCCGGCGAACGCAAGGTGCTGACATTCGCCTTGAGCAACAGCAGTGCCGATTTCTTTGCCAGTGACCTGACCACCGATGCCCGTGGTTGCCCGGCGTTCAATTTGCACAGCCCTGAAGGTGTGGAGCGCGTGCAACTGAACCTGCTCGGCACGCATAACGTTGCCAACGCGATGGCCGCCGCTGCCGCTGCCCATGCCCTGGGTGTGTCGCTGTTCGGCATCGCCACCGGTCTTGGCGCGGTGCAACCGGTCAAGGGCCGTACCGTCGCGCAATTGGCCAGCAATGGCATGCGCGTCATCGATGACACTTACAACGCGAACCCCACCTCGATGTGCGCCGCCGTTGATATACTCGCCGGCTTTTCCGGCCGCACCGTTCTGGTGCTCGGGGATATCGGCGAGTTGGGCGATTGGGCGGAGCAGGGGCACCGCGACGTGGGCGAGTACGCCCGTGGCAAGGTTTCTGCGCTGTACGCCGTCGGGCCAATGATGGTTCACGCCGTCAACGCCTTCGGTCCACAGGCTTTTCACTTCAGCACTCAGGCTGAACTGATCAAGGCCCTGGGCGCCGAGCAAGATACAAACACCACCATTTTGATCAAGGGCTCGCGCAGCGCAGCGATGGAAAACATCGTCGCCGCTTTGTGCGGGACCAGTCTGGAGAAACATTAATGCTGCTGCTGCTAGCGGAGTATCTGCAACAGTTCTACAAAGGCTTCGCGGTCTTCCAGTACCTGACCCTGCGCGGGATTCTCGGTGTACTGACCGCGCTGGTTTTGTCGCTGTGCTATGGCCCGTGGATGATCCGCACTTTGCAGAACCGTCAGATCGGCCAGTCCGTTCGTAACGACGGTCCGCAATCGCACCTGTCCAAGTCGGGCACCCCGACCATGGGCGGCGCGTTGATTCTGTCTTCCATCGGCGTCAGCACCCTGCTGTGGGCTGACCTGACCAACCGCTATGTCTGGGTCGTGTTGCTGGTAACCCTGTTGTTCGGTGCCATCGGCTGGGTCGATGACTACCGCAAAGTGATCGAGAAGAACTCCCGTGGCTTGCCGAGCCGCTGGAAGTATTTCTGGCAATCGGTGTTCGGCCTGGGCGCGGCGATCTTCCTTTATATGACCGCGGCCACTCCGGTAGAAACCACGTTGATCCTGCCGATGCTCAAGGACTACAGCATTCCATTGGGCGCAGGTTTCGTCGTCCTGACCTATTTCGTGATCGTCGGTTCGAGCAACGCGGTCAACCTGACTGATGGCCTCGACGGCCTGGCGATCATGCCGACCGTGATGGTTGGCGGTGGCCTGGGCATTTTCTGCTACCTGTCGGGTAACGTGAAATTTGCCGAATACCTGCTGATTCCTTATGTACCGGGTGCCGGTGAGTTGATCGTGTTCTGCGGCGCGCTGATCGGTGCCGGCCTGGGTTTCCTCTGGTTCAACACTTACCCGGCGCAAGTCTTCATGGGTGACGTCGGCGCACTGGCGCTGGGCGCGGCCCTGGGCACCATTGCAGTGATCGTCCGTCAGGAAATCGTCCTGTTCATCATGGGCGGTGTGTTCGTGATGGAAACCCTGTCAGTGGTCATTCAGGTTGCCTCCTTCAAACTGACCGGTCGCCGCGTGTTCCGCATGGCACCGATTCACCACCACTTTGAACTCAAGGGCTGGCCCGAGCCGCGCGTGATCGTCCGTTTCTGGATCATCACCGTGATTCTCGTGTTGGTCGGCCTTGCCACTCTGAAGCTGAGGTAGAAACTCGTGTCTCTGATCGCTTCTGACCACTTCCGCATCGTTGTCGGCCTCGGCAAGAGCGGCATGTCCCTGGTTCGCTTCCTGGCGAACCGGGGCGTGGCGTTTGCCGTGGCCGATACGCGGGAAAATCCACCGGAACTGGCCACGCTCAAGCGTGACTATCCGCACGTGGAAGTGCGTTGTGGCGAGCTGGATGTCGAATTCCTGTGCCGTGCCGACGAGCTCTACGTGAGCCCCGGCCTGGCCCTGGCGACCCCGGCCCTGCAGGCTGCCGCCGCCCGTGGCGTGAAGTTGTCCGGCGATATCGAGCTGTTCGCGCGTAACGCGAAGGCGCCGATCGTGGCCATCAGCGGTTCCAACGCCAAGAGCACTGTCACCACCTTGGTCGGCGAGATGGCGGCTGCGGCCGGCAAGCGTGTCGCCGTCGGCGGCAACCTCGGAACGCCGGCGCTGGACCTGCTCAGCGACGACATCGAGTTGTACGTGATGGAACTGTCGAGTTTCCAGCTGGAAACCACCGATCAGCTCAACGCCGAAGTGGCGACCGTACTCAACATCAGCGAAGACCATATGGATCGCTACAGCGGTCTGCCGGCCTATCACCTGGCCAAGCACCGGATCTTCCGTGGCGCCCGGCAGTTCGTGGTCAACCGTCAGGATGCACTGAGCCGTCCGCTGATGGGCGAGGGTCAGCCGTGCTGGACCTTCGGTTTGAGCAAACCCGATTTCAAGGCGTTCGGTATCCGCGAAGAAGACGGCGAGAAGTACCTGGCCTTCGAATTCCAGAACCTGATGCCAGTGCGCGAGCTGAAAATTCGGGGCGCCCACAACCAGTCCAATGCGTTGGCAGCCCTGGCGCTCGGCCATGCGGTCGGCCTGCCGTTCGATGCCATGCTGTCGGCCCTGCGCACCTTCGCCGGGCTTGAGCATCGTTGCCAGTGGGTGCGCGACCTGGACGGCGTGGGTTACTACAACGATTCCAAAGCCACCAACGTTGGCGCTGCATTGGCGGCCATCGAAGGCCTGGGTGCGGACATCGACGGCAAGATCGTGCTGATCGCCGGTGGCGACGGCAAGGGTGCCGAGTTCAAGGATCTGCGCGATCCGGTGGCGGCCAACTGCCGCGCCGTGATCCTCATGGGCCGCGACTCCGACAAGATCGGCGAAGCGATCGGCGATGCCGTGCCGCTGATTCGGGCGGGCTCACTGGTCGAAGCCGTGGCGCAATGCCGTGCCGCTGCCCAACCGGGCGACGTGGTGCTGCTGTCGCCGGCTTGCGCCAGTTTCGACATGTTCAAGAACTACGAAGACCGTGGTCACCAGTTCGTCCAAGCCGTGGAGGAACTGGCATGAGCCTGATGAACATCATCAAGCCGTACCCTTCGCCATTGATCACCGGGCGCGGCATCGACCTAGACTTCCCGATGCTTGTCGGTTGCCTGGCGTTGATTGGTCTGGGCCTGATCATGATCGCATCGGCGTCCACCGAGGTGGCGGCGGTTCAGTCGGGCAGTGCCCTGTATTACATGATCCGCCACCTTATCTATGTGGTGCTGGGGCTGGGTGCCTGCATCGTCACCATGATGATCCCGATCGCTACATGGCAACGCCTGGGCTGGCTGATGCTGATCGGTGCGTTTGGCTTGCTGGTGATGGTGATCATCCCGGGCATCGGCCGGGAAGTGAACGGTTCGATGCGCTGGATTGGTTTCAGTTTCTTCAACGTCCAGCCTTCCGAGATCGCCAAGGTGTTCGTGGTGATCTACCTCGCCGGTTATCTGGTACGTCGCCAGAAAGAAGTGCGGGAAAGCTGGATGGGCTTCTTCAAGCCGTTCATCGTGCTGCTGCCCATGGCGGGCCTGTTGCTGATGGAGCCGGACTTCGGTGCCACCGTGGTGATGATGGGCGCTGCGGCGGCGATGCTGTTCCTTGGCGGCGTCGGGCTGTTCCGTTTCTCGTTGATGGTGGTGTTGGCCGTCGGGGCCGTGGTGCTGTTGATTCAGATGCAGCCTTATCGCATGGCGCGCCTGACCAACTTCGCCGATCCATGGGCCGACCAGTTCGGTGCCGGTTATCAGCTGTCCCAGGCCTTGATCGCGTTCGGTCGTGGTGAGTGGCTGGGCGTTGGCCTGGGCAACAGCGTGCAGAAACAGTTTTACCTGCCGGAAGCCCACACTGACTTCGTGTTCTCGGTGCTCGCCGAAGAACTGGGGGCTGTCGGTTCCCTGTGCACCGTCGCGCTGTTCGTTTTCGTATGTATTCGCGGCATGTACATCGGCTTGTGGGCCGAGAAGGCCAAGCAGTTCTTCGCCGCGTATGTTGCCTACGGGTTGTCGTTCCTGTGGATCGGCCAGTTCCTGATCAACATCGGCGTGAACGTCGGCCTGCTGCCGACCAAGGGCCTGACATTGCCGTTCCTCAGTTATGGCGGTAGCTCGTTGGTGATCTGCTGTGCCTGTCTCGGTTTGCTCCTGCGCATTGAGTGGGAGAGTCGAACCCATTTGGGCAGTGAAGAGATGGAGTTCCATGAGAGCGACTTCGCCGAGGAGCCGACCCATGGGCGCTAACGTATTGATCATGGCGGGCGGCACCGGAGGCCACGTGTTCCCGGCGCTGGCCTGTGCCCGCGAATTCCAGGCTCGCGGCTATACCGTGCACTGGCTCGGTACGCCACGGGGTATTGAAAACGATCTGGTTCCTGCGGCCGGCATCGAATTGCATCGGATCAACGCCAGTGGCTTGCGCGGCAAGGGCAAGTTGTCCCTGCTCAAGGCACCGTTGATGTTGCTCCAGTCGGTCTGGCAGGCGCGGGCGATCATTCGACGGCTGCGGCCGGCCTGCGTGGTCGGTTTTGGTGGTTATGTGACCGGTCCTGGCGGCATTGCGGCGAAACTGGCCGGTGTGCCGGTGATCGTTCACGAACAGAACGCCGTGGCCGGCACCGCCAATCGGTTGCTGGTGCCGTTCGCCGCCCGGGTGTGTGAAGCGTTCCCCGACACCTTTACCCTGTCGAGCAGCCGACGGACCACCGGTAATCCGGTGCGCACCGAGCTGTTCCTCGAAACATCGCGACCAGCCCTGGCTGGGCGCAAGGCGCGTTTGCTGATCCTCGGCGGTAGCCTGGGCGCGGAGCCGTTGAACAAGTTGCTGCCTGAAGCCCTGGCGCAAGTCGCTGTCGACCTGCGTCCGGACGTGTTCCATCAGGCTGGCAGAAACCACGATGAAGTGACTGCAGAGCGCTATCGCGCGGCTGGCGTCGAGGCGCAAGTGCAGCCTTTCATCAAAGACATGGCCCAAGCCTATGGCTGGGCCGACCTGGTGGTATGTCGCGCAGGCGCGCTGACCATCAGTGAACTGGCTGCCGCCGGTCTGCCCTCGATGCTGGTGCCTTTGCCCCACGCGATCGACGATCACCAGACCCGCAACGCCGATTATTTGGCCCGCGAAGGCGCTGCCTTCCTGATGCCGCAAAGAACGACTGGCGCAGCGGATCTTGCCGCTCGCCTGACAGAGGTCCTGATGCAACCGCAACGACTCGAAGAAATGGCTACTGCGGCACGCCGCCTGGCCAAACCCGATGCTACCCGTAACGTCGTCGATACCTGCCTGGAGGTGGCCCATGGTTGAGAATCAGAAAGCCATGCCGCAACCGGAAATGCGCCGCATCCGCCGTATCCACTTCGTCGGTATCGGCGGTGTGGGCATGTGCGGGATTGCCGAAGTGTTGTTGAACCTGGGCTATGAAGTGTCCGGTTCCGACCTGAAGGCTTCGCCGGTCACCGAGCGCCTGGAAACGTTCGGCGCACAGATTTTCATCGGCCACCGTGCCGAAAACGCTGCCGCTGCCGACGTGCTGGTGGTGTCGAGTGCCGTGAACACGTCCAACCCGGAAGTCGCCACTGCACTGGAACGCCGCATCCCGGTGGTACCGCGTGCAGAAATGCTGGCTGAGCTGATGCGCTATCGCCACGGCATCGCCGTCGCCGGTACCCACGGCAAAACCACCACCACCAGCCTGATCGCTTCGGTGTTCGCCGCCGGTGGCCTGGACCCGACGTTCGTCATCGGTGGTCGTCTGAACGCCGCAGGCACCAATGCCCAGCTTGGCACCAGCCGCTACCTGATCGCCGAAGCCGATGAAAGCGATGCGAGTTTCCTGCACCTGCAACCGCTGGTCGCCGTGGTCACCAACATCGACGCCGATCACATGGCGACCTACGACGGTGACTTCAACAAGCTGAAGAAAACTTTCGTCGAGTTCCTGCACAACCTGCCGTTCTACGGTCTGGCCGTGGTGTGTCTGGATGATCCGGTGGTGCGTGAAATCCTGCCGCAAGTGAAGCGTCCGACCGTGACTTACGGTTTCGGCGACGACTGCGACGTGCGCGCGATCAATGTGCGCCAGCAAGGCATGCAAACCTTCTTCACCGTGCTGCGTCCGGATCGCGAGCCGCTCGATGTCTCGGTGAACATGCCGGGCAACCACAACGTATTGAACGCACTGGCGACCATCTGCATCGCCACCGACGAGGGCGTCAGCGATGAAGCCATCGTTCAGGGCCTGTCCGGGTTCCAGGGTGTCGGCCGGCGCTTCCAGGTCTACGGCGAACTGCCGGTGGACGACGGCAGCGTGATGCTGGTCGACGACTACGGTCACCACCCGACCGAAGTGGCGGCGGTGATCAAGGCCGTGCGCGGTGGCTGGCCGGAGCGCCGACTGGTGATGGTCTACCAGCCGCACCGTTACAGCCGCACCCGCGACCTGTACGACGATTTCGTCAATGTCCTGGCCGACGCCAATGTGCTGCTGTTGATGGAAGTCTATCCGGCCGGCGAAGAGCCGATCCCGGGTGCTGACAGCCGCAAGCTGTGCAACAGCATCCGCCAGCGCGGCCAGCTCGATCCGATCTACATCGAGCGCGGTGCCGACCTGGCGCCGATCGTCAAGCCGCTGCTGCGTGCCGGCGACATCCTGCTGTGCCAGGGCGCGGGTGATGTGGGCGGTCTTGCCCCGAGTTTGTTGAAGAGTTCGTTGTTCACGGGTGCCGTGGCGGCATCGGTAGAGGGAAAGTTGAAATGATTGCTGCGTACGCCAACCTCGTTTCCACTGTCGCGCCGAAGGACTTCGGCCGCGTCGCCGTGTTGTTCGGTGGCAAGAGTGCCGAGCGCGAGGTGTCCCTGAAATCGGGCAACGCCGTTCTCGACGCGCTGCAAAGTGCGGGCGTGGATGCGTTCGGCCTCGATGTGGGCGACGACCTGTTGCAGCGTCTGCAGAGTGAAAAGATCGACCGCGCCTTCATCATCCTCCACGGTCGCGGTGGTGAAGACGGCAGCATGCAGGGCCTGCTCGAATGCCTGGGCATTCCTTACACCGGCAGCGGCATTCTCGCTTCGGCACTGGCCATGGACAAACTGCGCACCAAGCAGGTCTGGCACAGCCTCGGGATTCCGACGCCACGTCACGCCGTGCTGCGCAGCGAGGCCGATTGTATTTCGGCAGCGACGGAACTGGGCTTTCCTTTGATCGTCAAACCGGCGCATGAAGGTTCAAGTATCGGGATGGCCAAAGTGACTTCCGCGTCCGAATTGATCGACGCCTGGAAAGCGGCCAGTACCTACGATTCGCAAGTGTTGGTCGAGCAATGGATTCAAGGTCCGGAGTTCACCATCGCCACCCTGCGTGACCAGGTGTTGCCTCCTATCGCCCTGGGTACACCGCACACGTTCTACGACTACGACGCCAAGTACATCGCCAACGATACCCAATACCGCATTCCGTGCGGGCTCGACGCGGCCAAGGAACAGGAACTCATGGAACTCACGGCCAAGGCCTGTGAGGCGCTGGGTATCGCCGGTTGGGGCAGGGCGGACGTGATGCAGGACGCCGACGGGCAGTTCTGGTTTCTGGAAGTGAACACCGCACCGGGCATGACCGATCACAGTCTGGTTCCGATGGCGGCCCGTGCTGCCGGTCTGGATTTCCAGCAATTGGTTCTGGCGATCCTGGCCGCAAGTATCGAGGCAAGAGGTTAAGACCATGCATGGCGCTCAAGTCAGACATCAGCCACCCGTACCCGGCCGCAAGCCGGTGCCGCGGGGTGCCAGCCGAATGGTGGCCAAAGAGCCGATGTCTGCGCGCCTGCCGAAAGCCAATTTCGGTTTTCTCAAGAGTCTGTTCTGGCCGGTGCTGCTGGTGGCGTTGGGGTTCGGTACATACGAAGGCGCGCAGCGTTTGCTGCCGTACGCTGACCGGCCGATCACCAAAATCAACGTGCAGGGCGACTTGAGCTACATCAGCCAGCAAGCGGTGCAGCAACGGATCGCTCCATTCGTGGCGTCGAGTTTCTTCACCATCGACCTGGCGAGCATGCGCACCGAGCTGGAGCAGATGCCATGGATTGCCCACGCCGAAGTGCGCAGGGTGTGGCCGGATCAAGTGGTGATCCGCCTGGAAGAGCAACTGCCGGTTGCCCGATGGGGTGACGAGTCGCTGTTGAATAACCAGGGTCAGGCCTTTACCCCGCGTGAGCTGGCGAACTACGAACACTTGCCGCAGCTGTTCGGTCCACAACGGGCTCAACAGCAGGTGATGCAGCAATACCAGGTCCTGAGCCAGATGCTCCGGCCGCTGGGCTTCTCGATTGCACGCCTGGAGTTGCGTGAACGAGGCAGCTGGTTCCTGACCACCGGCCCAGGCAGTGCGGGCCCCGGAATCGAACTGCTGCTGGGGCGCGGCAACCAGGTGGAAAAGATGCGCCGCTTCATTGCCATCTACGACAAGACGCTTAAAGAACAGATTACGAACATTGCGCGTATCGATCTGCGCTACGCCAACGGCCTCGCTGTTGGCTGGCGGGAACCCGTAGCGCCGACGGCAGCCCAACCCGCTGTCGCGAAGAATTAAGAAGAGGCAGGACCCATGGCAAACGTGCAAAGCGGCAAAATGATCGTCGGTCTCGATATCGGCACCTCCAAGGTGGTGGCGCTGGTAGGCGAGGTTTCGGACGACGGCACGCTGGAAATCGTCGGGATCGGTACGCATCCGTCCCGTGGCCTGAAGAAAGGCGTGGTGGTGAACATCGAATCCACCGTGCAATCGATCCAGCGCGCGATTGAAGAAGCCCAGCTGATGGCGGGTTGCCGCATCCACTCGGCATTTGTCGGCGTGGCCGGCAATCACATCCGCAGCCTGAACTCCCACGGCATCGTGGCGATTCGTGATCGCGAAGTCAGCTCTGCAGACCTTGAACGCGTGCTCGACGCCGCCCAGGCCGTGGCGATCCCGGCTGACCAGCGGGTGCTGCACACCCTGCCGCAGGATTACGTGATCGATAACCAGGAAGGCGTGCGCGAGCCACTGGGCATGTCCGGGGTACGTCTGGAAGCCAAGGTTCACGTGGTCACCTGCGCCGTCAACGCCGCACAGAACATTGAAAAATGCGTGCGCCGCTGCGGCCTGGAAATCGACGACATCATTCTCGAGCAACTGGCGTCGGCCTATTCGGTGCTGACCGACGACGAAAAAGAACTGGGCGTGTGCCTGGTGGATATCGGCGGCGGCACCACTGACATCGCGATCTTCACTGAGGGCGCGATCCGCCACACCGCAGTGATTCCAATCGCGGGCGATCAGGTGACCAACGACATCGCCATGGCGTTGCGCACCCCGACCCAGTACGCCGAAGAAATCAAGATTCGCTACGCCTGTGCCCTGGCCAAGCTGGCCGGTGCCGGTGAAACCATCAAGGTGCCGAGTGTTGGCGACCGTCCGCCGCGCGAACTGTCTCGCCAGGCCCTGGCCGAAGTGGTCGAGCCGCGCTACGACGAACTGTTCACGCTGATCCAGGCCGAGCTGCGCCGCAGCGGCTACGAAGACCTGATCCCGGCCGGCATCGTGCTGACCGGTGGTACGTCGAAGATGGAAGGCGCCACCGAATTGGCCGAGGAAATCTTCCATATGCCAGTACGCCTGGGCGTGCCTCACGGTGTGAGGGGCCTGGATGACGTAGTTCGCAACCCGATTTATTCCACCGGCGTTGGCCTGTTGATGTACGGCCTGCAGAAGCAATCCGACGGCATTTCGTTCTCGGGCATCGGCAGTCGCGACAGCTACAGCAACGAAGAGCCGAAAGGCGCCTTGCTCGATCGCATCAAGAGCTGGGTACAGGGAAATTTCTAAAGATTTACCGCAGCACCGTTGTAGATATACGCAGTAGGCGAAAAAAACTAGAGAACGTAAAGGAGAGGGAAAATGTTCGAACTCGTAGACAACATCCCCGCAAGTCCGGTAATCAAGGTTATCGGTGTTGGCGGTGGCGGCGGCAACGCTGTGAATCACATGGTCAAGAGCAACATTGAAGGCGTCGAGTTCATCTGCGCCAACACTGATGCCCAGGCGCTGAAAAGCATCAGCGCGCGGACCATCCTGCAACTGGGTACCGGCGTGACCAAAGGTCTGGGTGCCGGTGCCAACCCTGAAGTAGGTCGTCAGGCCGCTCTCGAAGACCGTGAGCGCATTGCCGAAGTCCTGCAGGGTACCAACATGGTGTTCATCACCACTGGCATGGGCGGTGGTACCGGTACCGGTGCTGCGCCGATCATTGCCGAAGTGGCCAAGGAAATGGGGATCCTCACCGTTGCGGTGGTGACCCGTCCGTTCCCGTTCGAAGGTCGCAAGCGCATGCAGCTGGCCGACGAGGGCATCCGCCTGCTGTCGGAAAGCGTCGACTCGCTGATCACCATTCCCAACGAGAAGCTGCTGACCATCCTCGGTAAAGACGCCAGCCTGCTGTCGGCTTTCGCCAAGGCTGACGATGTACTGGCCGGTGCCGTTCGCGGTATCTCCGACATCATCAAGCGTCCGGGCATGATCAACGTCGACTTCGCCGACGTGCGTACCGTGATGAGTGAAATGGGCATGGCGATGATGGGCACTGGCTGCGCCAGCGGTCCGAACCGTGCACGTGAAGCCACTGAAGCAGCCATCCGCAACCCGTTGCTCGAAGACGTGAACCTGCAAGGCGCACGCGGCATCCTGGTGAACATCACCGCCGGTCCTGACCTGTCCCTGGGTGAGTACTCCGACGTGGGTAGCATCATCGAAGCCTTCGCTTCCGAGCACGCGATGGTCAAGGTCGGTACCGTTATCGATCCGGACATGCGCGACGAGCTGCACGTGACTGTCGTGGCGACCGGCCTGGGCGCTAAAATCGAGAAGCCTGTGAAGGTCATCGACAATACCGTTCACACGTCGATGGCGTCGCAGCCACAACAACAAGCCCCTGTTCGTCAGGAAGCTCCAGCGGTGAACTACCGTGACCTGGACCGTCCGACCGTCATGCGCAACCAGGCTCAGGCCGGTGCTGCGGCTGCCGCGAAGATGAATCCGCAAGATGATCTGGACTACCTGGACATTCCAGCATTCCTGCGTCGTCAGGCCGATTGATGAAATGTATCAGGGCTATGAAGGTGATTGGTGTTCAGCAAAGGCATGGTCTGCTATCATCGCCAGCCTTTGTTGATACCAGTTCGCAATTTGCGCTGAAGCGGCCCAAGCCATGATTAAACAACGCACACTGAAAAATATTATCCGTGCCACAGGTGTAGGTCTGCACTCCGGGGAGAAGGTCTACCTGACCCTCAAGCCTGCGCCTGTCGACACCGGCATCGTGTTTGTTCGTGCCGACCTGGACCCTGCGGTGCAGATCCCGGCGCGCGCGGAAAACGTTGGTGAAACCACGATGTCGACCACTCTGGTCAACGGTGACACCAAAGTGGATACGGTGGAGCACTTGCTCTCGGCCATGGCTGGCCTGGGCATCGATAACGCCTACGTCGAGCTCTCCGCGTCCGAAGTCCCGATCATGGATGGTAGCGCTGGACCCTTCGTATTTCTGATTCAGTCGGCTGGCCTGGAAGAACAGGAAGCCGCCAAGAAGTTCATCCGCATCCTGCGTGAAGTGACAGTGGAAGACGGCGACAAGCGCGCCACTTTCGTCCCTTTCGAAGGTTTCAAGGTGAGCTTCGAGATCGATTTCGATCACCCTGTTTTCCGTGACCGCACACAAAGTGCAAGCGTGGATTTTTCCAGTACTTCGTTCGTAAAAGAAGTCAGCCGCGCCCGTACCTTTGGTTTCATGAGTGACATCGAGTACCTGCGCAAGCACAACCTCGCACTCGGCGGCAGCGTTGAAAACGCTATTGTGGTCGACGCGGATGGTGTACTGAACGAAGACGGCCTTCGCTATGAAGACGAATTCGTGAAGCACAAGATCCTCGATGCAATTGGTGACCTCTACCTGCTGGGCAATAGCCTGATTGGTGAGTTCAAGGGCTTCAAGTCCGGACATGCATTGAACAACCAGCTGCTGCGCAAGTTGATTGAGCAGACAGATGCTTGGGAAGTCGTGACTTTCGAAGACGCCAGCACTGCACCGATCTCTTACATGCGTCCTGTTGCGGCCGTGTAAGTAAAAAACCTCTCTAGTTTTTTAAAGGCTACCTTCGGGTGGCCTTTTTTTATGCCTGATCGATAGCGTGAAGTGGCGTGGAAAAGGCGAAAAAAAGCCGCTGATGGCAGCGGCTTTGAAGACAACTTTTCAAAGGGAAGAGCCGATGAAAAGCGTCGAGGGAAATGGGAGCGATGCGCAGCAATCAGCTGTCTTTCTCGACCCGGCCTTGAGTGCTCGCTGCTTGCGGGGCCTGGGTGGCGTCCTGTGCTTTGGCCGTCATCTCGCTCTGGTGCTGCGCGTACACGGCGGCGCGTGCGCTGTTTTGCGCGACGAAGGCTTGCGACTCTTCAGCCATGGCGAACGGAGACAGGAACAAAGAGGACAAAACGAAAGCGCTGGCAATACCCATACTGTTGGACATCTTTAAAACCTTCTTGCTTGGCAAGTGCTGTTTGGTGCGGGCAAAGATAAGGATGTCCGGCGTTGGGAAAAAGGCCGGATTCATGAAAGGACTGTTGCGGTTACGGCAATAGTTGTAATGCCAAGCGTTTTTCTGTGGCGAGGGAGCTTGCTCCCGCTCGGCTGTGGTGCAGTCGTGAATCCAGGGAGCACAATGCTGACTGAAAGGACGCGTGCACAGGTTTCAGGGCCGCTTCGCAGCCCAGCGCGAGCAAGCTCGCTCGCCACGGTAGTGTTTCAGACGGGGAGGTGAATGCCGAACGTGTTCATCCCGTGATCACTGCGCACAAACACATCACCGCCATGCATCAGTGCAATCGCCTTGACGATCGCCAGACCCAACCCGTGATTGTTGCCGCTGTTGCTACGCGAAGCGTCAACGCGGTAGAAACGCTCGAACAAGCGCGGCAGATGTTCGCTGGCAATCGGCGAACCGGGGTTGGCGACACCGATGCTGACCTGATGCTCCCCGGCTTCGATCCGCACTTCAATCACCTGCCCGGGCTCGGTGTGCTGGACTGCGTTGCTCAGCAGGTTGATCAACGCCCGACGCAAATGGGCGATCTCGATGCGCACCAGGGCATCGCCGCTGACCTGCACTTCAACCCGGGCGTCCTCGAGAATGAAATCCAGATACTCCAGGGTCGTGGCCACTTCATCGGCCAGCGAAGTCGAGGTCAGTTTGGTCGCTTTGCTGCCCTGGTCTGCACTGGCGAGGAACAGCATGTCATTGATGATCGAGCGCAAGCGTTCGAGTTCTTCGAGGTTCGATTGCAGCACTTCGAAATAATGTTCCGCCGAGCGTCCGCGGGTCAGTGCCACCTGGGTCTGGCCAATCAGATTGGTCAGCGGTGATCGCAGTTCATGGGCGACATCGGCATTGAACGACTCCAGGCGCGAGTAAGCCTGTTCGACCCGCTCAAGGGTGGCGTTGAAAGCATTGACGAACTGATCCAGTTCCGGCGGCAAGGGCGATAACCTCAAGCGTCCCGAACGCAGCGGCGGGGCCAGGCGCTGGGCTTCATGGGACAGTTTGATCAACGGCTTGAGGCCGATACGTGCCACCCAATAGCCCAGTGCCGAGGCCATCAGCACGCCAACGATAGCCAAGGCAATCAAGGCAATCAGCAGCTGATGCTGGGTCTGGTGAAATGTCTCGGTGTCGATGGCGATCATGAAGCGCAGTGGCGGGCGCTGGTCCTTGGCCGGGAACTGGCTGACCAGCACTTTGAGCGGGTAAGGCTGACCGGGCAGGGTCATGTCGCGCATGCCCAGCGGCCCTTGGGAGAACTCGCGGATCTGCGGTGTCGGATTGCCGTATTCGTAGCGCGGATCGCCGCTGACGATCCAGAAACTGATGCGTTTGTCTTCTTCGCCCAGCAGCTTGAGTTTGTTGTTGATCTTCACCCAGTGCTCGGGCGTGCCGTAGCGGCCGACCGTTGATTCGAGCACGCTGTAACGCGCGTCCAGTTCGGCCTCGGGCAACAACCCCAGGCCTTTGTCGACCTGTTGGTAGAGTGCCCAGCCGATCAGCAGAAACACCAGAAGCGCCACCAGTGTGAACATCCCGCTCAGGCGCAGGGCGATCGAGTTACTGGACACCACGGCTCTCCAGCACATAACCCATGCCACGAATCGTGTGCAGCAGTTTTTCTTCAAAAGGGCCGTCGAGCTTGGCCCGCAGACGTTTGATCGCGACTTCGACGACGTTGGCGTCGCTATCGAAATTGATGTCCCAGACCATCTCGGCGATGGCGGTCTTGGAGAGGATTTCACCCTGGCGCCGGGCCAATACGCTGAGCAGCGAGAACTCCTTGGCGGTCAGGTCCAGCCGTGCGCCGCCGCGAGTAGCCTTGCGGCTGATCAGATCTATCCACAGGTCGGCAATGCTCACTTGCACCGGTTCATGACCGCCGCTGCGCCGGGTCAGCGCTTGCAGGCGTGCTACCAGTTCAAGGAAGGAAAACGGTTTGCCGAGGTAATCGTCGGCCCCGTCGCGCAGGCCTTTGATGCGATCTTCTACTCGCTCGCGGGCGGTGAGCATGATCACAGGTGTCTGCTTGCGCGCACGCAAGGCGCGCAGGACGCCAAAGCCGTCGAGGCCCGGCAGCATCACATCGAGGACGATCACCGCGTAGTCGCTTTCCAGCGCCATGTGCAGGCCTTCCACGCCATCGCGGGCCAGGTCTACGGTGTAACCCTGTTCCGTCAGGCCGCGGTGCAGATAGTCCGCGGTTTTTTCTTCGTCTTCGACAATCAGGACGCGCATGACCCCGCCTCAGTCTGTGGTCGCCAGCGCCGGTACGGGCGGAGGCGCTGGTGAAGGAGTGTGTTTGTGAAACAACCGCTCCAGCCATAAGTATATGACCGGGGTGGTGAACAGCGTCAGCGCCTGGCTCACCAGCAAGCCGCCGACTACAGCGATACCCAACGGCTGGCGCAATTCGGCGCCGGTGCCGTAGCCGAGCATCAGCGGCAGGGCGCCGAGCAGGGCGGCGAGGGTGGTCATGATGATCGGCCGGAAGCGCGTGATACAGGCCTTGAAGATCGCCTCTTCCGGCGACAGGCCGCCATTGCGCTGCGCTTCGAGGGCGAAGTCGATCATCAGGATGCCGTTTTTCTTGACGATACCGATCAACAGCACCAAGCCGATCAAGGCCATGATCGAAAAATCCTGACCGCAGATCCACAGCATGATCACTGCGCCGAGGCCCGCCGAAGGCAAGGTCGAAATGATCGTCAGCGGATGCACGAAGCTCTCGTAGAGCACACCGAGAATGATGTACACCGCCAACAGCGCCGCGAGAATCAGCCAAGGCTGGCTGGCCAGCGAACTCTGGAACGCCTGGGCCGCGCCCTGGAAGTTACCGCTGATGGCGGTTGGCATGCCGATGTCGGCCTTGGCCTGGTTGAGCATGATCACCGCATCGCCCAACGCCACGCCGGGGGCCAGGTTGAACGACAGGTTGGCGGCGGGGAACATGCCGTCGTGGGCGATGGACAGCGGGCCTATGGTCGGCGCTTCGAACCTGGCCAGGGCCGACAACGGCACCATTTCCCCGCTCAGGGGCGAGCGCAGGTAGAAATAGTTGAGGCTTTCGGCTTTGCCGCGTTGCTGGGTGTCCAGTTCCAGGATCACGTTGTATTGGTTGACCTGAGTCTGGAATTCATTGATCTGGCGTTGGCCAAACGCGTCATAAAGCGCTTCGTCGACGTCACTGGCGGTCAGGCCGAAACGGGCCGCGGCGCTACGGTCGATGTTGATGTGGGTGATGCTGCCGCCCAACTGCAGGTCGTTGGAAATGTCGCGGAAGGCCGGGTTGGCGCGCAGTTTTTCCGTCAGGCGTTGGGTCCAGGTGCTCAGGGTCGCGCCGTCGTTGCTCTTGAGCACATATTGGTATTGGGCACGGCTCGGGCCGGAACTGAGGTTGATGTCCTGGCCGGCGCGCAGGTACAGGACGATGCCCGGCACTTTCATCAGTTGCGGGCGAATCCGGTCAATGAACTGGCTGGCCGAGACATCGCGGTCACCGCGTTTTTTCAGGGTGATCCAGAACCGTCCGTTGGCGATGGTCTGGTTACTGCCTGACACCCCGACCGAGTGCGAGAAGGTTTCGACTGCCGGGTCGGCAGCGACGATTTCGGCCATTGCCAGGTGTTTTTTCACCATGTCGCCGTAGGAAATATCGGCGGCGGCTTCAGTGGTGCCGAGGACGAAACCGGTGTCCTGAATCGGGAAAAAGCCCTTGGGAATGAAGATGTAACCAGCGACGGCCAGCCCCAGCGACAACGCAAACACACCGATCATGGTTTTCTGGTGGGCGAGGGCGCGGCGCAGACCTTTTTCGTACCACGCCAGCAGACGCTCGCCGAAGCCCGGTTTATCGTGGGCGTGATGCACAGGTGCGCGCATGAACAGCGCGGCCAGGGTCGGCGCCAACGTCAGGGACACCACCACCGAGATCAGGATGGTGGAGGTGGCGGTCAACGCAAATTCCTTGAACAGCCGCCCGACCACGCCCCCCATGAACAGCAGCGGAATGAATGCTGCCACCAGCGAGAAACTGATCGAGACCACGGTGAAGCCGATTTCCCCCGCACCCTTGATCGCCGCCTCACGCATACCGTCGCCGGCCTCCAGGTGACGGTGAATGTTCTCCACCACCACGATCGCATCGTCGACCACAAACCCCACGGCCACCACGATCGCCACCAGCGTCAGGTTGTTCAGGCTGAAGCCCATGACGTACATCAGGGCAAAACTGGCGATCAGCGACACACCAAGCACCGCCGACACGATCAACGTGGCTGACAACTGGCGCAGGAACAGCGCCATCACCGCCACTACAAGCAGGACGGCGATCAGCAAGGTGATTTCCACTTCATGCAAGGACGCGCGGATGGTCTGGGTGCGGTCGATCAGCACCTTGACCTGCACCGAAGCCGGCAACATGGCTTCCAGCGCCGGCAGTGCCGCCTGAATGCGATCCACGGTCTCGACGATGTTGGCGCCTGGCTGGCGGAAAATCACCAGGTTGACCCCCGGCTGCGACCCCGCCCAGGCTTGAACGTAGGCATCTTCCGAACCGTTGACGACTTTGGCGACATCCTTGAGGTGAACCGGTGCGCCATCCTTGTAGGAAACGATCAGTTGGCTGTATTCGTCGGGATGGAACAGTTGATCATTGGTCGAAAGCGTCGAGATGCTTGACTCGCCGTATAGCGCGCCTTTGGCCAGATTGAGGCTGGTTTGCTGGATGGCCAGACGGATGTCGGCCAGGGTCAGGCCGATGGCCGCCAGTTTATCGGCGGAGACCTGGACGCGAATTGCCGGACGCTGCTGACCGGTGATGGCGACCTGTCCGACACCATCGACCTGGCTGAGCTGACGGGACAACAGGGTTTCAGTCAGGTCGCTGAGCTCCGGGCCGGGCATCAGTGACGAGTTGACGCTGAGGATCAGCACCGGGCTGTCGGCCGGGTTGACCTTGCGCCAGGTCGGCAGGTTCGGCATGTCCTTGGGCAGTTTGCCGGCAGCGGTGTTGATCGCGGCCTGGACTTCCTGGGCGGCGGTGTCGATGCTCTTGTCGAGGGTGAATTGCAGGGTCAGGTTGGTCGAGCCCAGAGCACTGCTCGAGGTCATCTGGGTCACGCCGGGAATGGCGCTGAATTGCACTTCCAGAGGCGTGGCCACCGACGACGCCATGGTTTCCGGGCTGGCACCTGGCAATTGCGCGGCCACCTGGATGGTCGGAAATTCCGCTTCCGGCAACGGCGCGATGGGCAAACGCGGGAAGGCAATCGCGCCCAGCAGCACCAGGGCAAAGGTCAGCAGAATGGTCGCCACCGGATGATCGATGCACCAGGCTGAAACCGAACCATGGCCCTTCATGGCGCCGACTCCGATTGCACTACTTGCGGCGGATCGGTCAGCACCTGCACCGTCGAGCCGGGCTTGAGGCGCGATTGACCGTCGCTGACCAGCTTATCCCCGGGCTGTACGCCTTTGATGATGTTCTGGCCGCTGTCCTGATAGACCATTTGCACCGGGACGGTTTCGACCTTGTCGCCCTTGAGGCGGTAGACGAAATGCTGATCGAGGCCACGCTGTACGACGTTGGGCGGTACGACCAGCGCATCTTTATCCAGTGCGGTCTGAATTTTTACCGTCACCAGCAGGCCGGGCCAGAGCTTCTGTCCCGGGTTGTTGAATTCGGCCTTGGCGCGGATGGTGCCGGTGTTGGCGTTGATCTGGTTGTCGATCAAGGTCAAATGGCCTTCGCCCAGCAGATTGCCGGTTTCGCCGTCGGTATCGGCACCGATGTAAGCCTTTACTTGAGCGCGCTGTGGGTCGTTGATCAGGCCCTGCAGGGTTGGCAGCATCTGTTGCGGCAGCGAGAACTCCACAGCGATCGGGTCGATCTGGGTCACGGTGAACAGGCCCTGGGTGTCGGTCATGCGCAGGAAGTTGCCTTCATCCACAGTGCGAATGCCGACGCGACCGGTCACCGGAGAGCGAATCTGCGTGTAGGACAGTTGCACCAGAGCGGCGTCGATGGAGGCCTGGTTGCCTTGAGCGGTGGCCTTGAGCTGGTTGACCAGCGCTTGTTGCTGGTCGTAGGTCTGCTTGGAAACGCCGTCGTCGACACTCAGCAGTTTGTAGC
Source organism: Pseudomonas sp. Sample_16 (assembly GCF_004307665.1). Lineage (NCBI taxonomy): Bacteria > Pseudomonadati > Pseudomonadota > Gammaproteobacteria > Pseudomonadales > Pseudomonadaceae > Pseudomonas > Pseudomonas sp. Sample_16. Next base: position 41,316 of record NZ_RCOB01000146.1, on the reverse strand, counting down.
GCTTGAGGTTCACCTGCGCCACTTGCAGTTGCGCCTGGCTTTCGCCCAGTTGCGCCCGGGCCTGGTCAAGGCTGGCGCGGATCGAGCGATCGTCGATAGTGGCCAACAGGTCGCCTTTTTTCACCAATTGGCCTTCCTTGACCATGATTTTGGTGAGGATGCCGTCGATTTGGGGGCGGACCACGACGCTGTGCAGTGACAGCACCGAGCCGATGCCGCTGACGAAGCGCGGGACGTCTTTTTCGGTGACGTTGACAACGCGCACAGGGATGGCGGTGGGGGTGGCCAGTTTTGCCTTGGCGGGTTTGGTGGCGAACCACACGCCCAGCGCTGCCAGGAGAATCAGGAGGGCGACGAGCAGGGCGGGTTTTTGCTGGATTCGCATGCGAGTGGGGCGCCGGGGCTGGTTTTTGGGCGAAGGGTATGTCCCTTTATAAACCTGTTTGGGGGTCGGGAAGGTGACTGCTAACTGACGGCGCTGTCAGTTTGGCCTTGCCTTGGCGGCCTCTGGGCCGGCCAGGCGTTGGATAGAACGTGTACATATCCGTTGCTGCGGTAACGGCGGCTTAGGGTTTCGCCCTTACGGCGAGTGACTTTTTTTACAAGCGCCAAAAAAAAGTAACCAAAAAAACGCTTGCCCCTGACGTACGGCCCCTCGCTGAGGCTCGGGGTTCCTTCGCTCCGGCATTCATCCGGGGGCATCGCCTCCGGTCTGCTTCGCGACGACCTCCTCTCGATGTGTGCGGCTGCGCCGCACGGCGCTGCGCGCCCACCCCCGGATAAACGCCTCCACTCAGCCTGCCGAGGGGGCGGGTGGATCAAGATCAAAAGCTGCAGGCGAGCTAACGCTCGGCCTGTTGAGTGGTGAGAAGCAACGGCGGTTGTATGGTGTTCTACTTTTGCTTTTGCTTGCTTTTGCCCTTCTGTGGGAGCTGGCTTGTCGGGTCGCCGCATCGCAGCGATGGCGGCCTGCCAGCCGACCAATTTCCACCATATGCCCCCCATCCCATTGTAGGAGCGAGCCTGCTCGCGAAAAAACCCCAGACACTGCGTTCATTCAGACAGGACACATTATCGTTGACGACCATCGCCAGCAGGCTGGCTCCTACAGGGGATCATCATATGCCCAAGCAATTAGGCCGGCCGGTAGCCCGCCCCCCGAGCATGGATATGCACTCAATCAAGTTCCACTCGGCACCGCCAACCTCAATTCGCCACCCGAACCCCACCCAGGCTCCCGCTCAGTTCATACGCCGCCAACTCCGCCTGATGCGCCGCCAACAACTCCGGCAGCGACCCACGCAGGTACTCCACCCACGTCTTGATCTTCGCATCCAGGTATTGCCGCGAAGGGTAGATGGCGTACAGGTTCAGTTCCTGGGATCGGTATTTGGGCATCACACGCACCAGCGTGCCGTCGCGCAGGCCGTCGATGGCCGCGTACAGCGGCAAGACGCCGACGCCCATGCCGCTGGTGATCGCGGTTTTCATGGCGTCGGCGGAGTTGACCAGGAACGGTGAGCTGTTGATGGTGACCATTTCCTGGCCATCCGGGCCGTCGAAGGCCCATTTCTCGAGGGGGATGACCGGGCTCACCAGGCGCAGGCAGGCATGGTTGAGCAGGTCGCTGGGTTTTTGTGCGCAGCCGTTGGCTTTGACGTAGGCCGGCGAGGCGCAAACGATGCTGTAGGTGATGCCCAGGCGCTGGGAGACGAAGCCCGAGTCCGGCAGTTCGCTGGCGAGCACGATGGAGACATCGTAGCCCTCGTCGAGCAGGTCCGGTACGCGGTTGGCCATGGTCAGGTCGAAGGTGACGTCCGGATGGGTTTTGCGATAGCGGGCGATGGCGTCGATCACGAAGTGCTGGCCGATGCCGGTCATGGTGTGCACTTTCAGCTGCCCGGCCGGGCGTGCGTGGGCGTCGCTGGCTTCGGCTTCGGCTTCTTCGACGTAGGCCAGGATCTGCTCGCAGCGCAGCAAATAACGCTTGCCGGCTTCGGTCAGGGCGATGCGACGGGTCGTTCGGTTGAGCAGACGGGTTTGCAGGTGGGCTTCCAGGTTGGAGACCGCGCGCGAGACGTTGGCCGTGGTGGTGTCCAGTTGCACCGCGGCGGCGGTGAAACTGCCGGCCTCGGCCACGTAACTGAAGGCGCGCATGTTTTGCAATGTGTCCATGGGGTGCTCTCTTGGCGAATAGCAAATTGTGACACGAAGTTTCTGTTTTTTTACAGGCGACTAAAGATGACTTCCGGATTATCTCGTTAACGGTAACAAAGATTCACAGGATTCCCAGCTTATCGCCCTTCCGGTGGCCCCATAGAATTGCGCATCCCGCAAAACTCCCCACCTCAGGAAATCGCAGCAGTGCCGCGTCGCATCAGCAGAGCGCTTCAGCCGCTCAGTGTTTTCGCTTTAACCCTGGCAATCAGCGGCTGCATCGGAACCGGAGGTATTGGCCCGCAGGGCAAGGCGCTGGAGGCCGATTCACTGGTCACCGACGAAGCCATCCAGAGCGCCGCACAGGATGCGCATTGGCCCACCGCACAATGGTGGCAGGCGTATGGCGATCCGCAACTGAACCGCTGGATCGAAACCGCCATGCAAGGCAGTCCGACCCTGGCCATGGCCGCCGCACGGGTGCGTCAAGCCAAATCGATGGCCGGCATCGCCGAAGCAGCAGAGTCGTTGCAGATCAACGGCGATTCCACGCTCAAACGCCACAACTGGCCCACCGATCCGTTCTACGGTCCCGGTGACCTGGCCAACAGCACCACTTGGGATAACAACGCCGCGCTGGGTTTCAGCTATGCCCTCGACCTCTGGGGCCGTGAAAGCAATGCCACCGAGCGCGCCGTGGATTTGGCCCATATGACGGTCGCCGAAGCGCGCCAGGCCCAACTCGAATTGCAGAACAATATCGTGCGCGTCTACATCGAGCTGTCGTTGCACTACGCGCAACGGGACATCGTCGAAGCGACGCTGAAGCAGCAACAGCAAATTCTCGAGCTGGCGCAGAAGCGTTTGAGCGGCGGCATCGGCACCCATTTCGAAGTGAGCCAGGCCGAGACGCCGTTGCCGGAAACCCATCGGCAGATCGATGCGCTGGACGAAGAAATCGCCCTGAGTCGCAATCAATTGGCCGCGCTCGCCGGTAAAGGTCCGGGGGAGGGCGCGCAGCTTCAGCGGCCAACGCTGTCGTTGGGCGCGGCGCTGAAGCTGCCGTCGGCGCTGCCGGCGCAGTTGCTCGGTCAACGGCCGGACGTGGTCGCCAGTCGTTGGCAGGTGGCGGCGCAGGCCCGCGGCATCGATGTCGCTCATGCCGGTTTTTATCCGAACGTCGATCTGGTCGGCAGCCTCGGCTACATGGCCACCGGCGGCGGGGCGCTGGAGTTTTTGACCGGCAAGAAGCTCAACTACAGCGTTGGCCCGGCGATCTCCTTGCCGATCTTCGATGGCGGGCGTTTGCGCGCGCAGTTGGGTGAAGCCTCGGCCGGGTACGACATCGCGGTGGCGCATTACAACCAAACCCTGGTCAACGCGCTGAAAAACATCTCTGATCAGTTGATCCGTCGCGAGTCGATGGACAAGCAGCAAACTTTCGCTGCCGAGTCGGTAGCCACTGCGCAGAAGACCTACGACATCGCGATGATTGCCTATCAGCGCGGGCTTACCGATTACCTCAATGTGCTCAACGCACAGACCTTGTTGTTTAAGCAGCAACAGGTGCAGCAGCAGGTGCAGGCGGCGCGTTTGAGCGCCCATGCCGAGCTGGTGACGGCATTGGGCGGTGGGCTTGGTGCGGGCGACGATGTGCCGAATGCCCAGCAGACCCAGCCACCGAAAACCCCGAGCCTTCTGAAGTGACTCGTCAGGCAAGGCCACTTTTGTGGCGAGGGAGCTTGCTCCCGCTTGAGTGCGAAGCACTCACAAGATCTTTGGGCTACCAGAGTTCTGGGGCCGCTTCGCTGCCCGGCGCGAGCAAGCGCGCTCGCCACAGGGTTTCAATCGTTTCCAGACTTTCCTGAGTGAACAAGACTCCATGACTCCCTTGCCCGCCCCTCTGCGCTGGCTGTACTCCCTGGAATGGCGCCGGGGTTTCTTTGATTGGGCACGCAGCGACGGCGTGACCTGGGTCTACATTTTCAAGGTGCTGATCGCGGCGTTCCTCACGCTGTGGCTGGCCATGCGCCTGGAATTGCCACAACCGCGCACGGCGATGATCACCGTGTTCATCGTCATGCAGCCGCAGAGCGGCCAGGTGTTCGCCAAGAGTTTCTACCGCTTCCTCGGCACCCTGACGGGGTCGGCGGTGATGGTGGCGCTGATTGCGTTATTTGCGCAAAACACCGAACTGTTTCTCGGCGCACTGGCGATCTGGGTTGGCATCTGCACCGCCGGTGCGGCGCGCTGCCGCAACTTTCGCGCCTATGGTTTTGTGCTGGCCGGCTACACCGCGGCGATGGTCGGGCTGCCTGCATTGGCTCACCCGGAAGGTGCATTCATGGCGGCGGTGTGGCGGGTGCTGGAAATTTCCCTGGGGATTCTCTGCTCGACCCTGATCAGTGCCGCGATCCTCCCGCAAACCGCCAGCGCCGCCATGCGCAACGCCTTGTATCAGCGCTTCGGCGTGTTTGCCCTGTTCGTCACCGATGGCTTGCGCGGTCGCAGTCAACGCGAGGCGTTCGAAGCCGGCAATGTGCGCTTCATTGCCGAGGCTGTCGGCCTGGAAGGGCTGCGCAGCGTCACGGTATTCGAAGACCCGCACATGCGTCGACGCAATGGCCGACTCAGCCGCCTGAACAGTGAATTCATGGGCATCACTACGCGTTTCAATGCCTTGCACCAGTTGCTCGAACGCCTGCGCAGCCACGACACGGACCACGCGGTGGCGGCGATCAAACCGGGCTTGCAAGACCTTGCCGAATTACTCGACGGCTTCAGTGGCCGAGCGCTGACCAGCGCCGACGCGGCACGCCTGGTCACGGCGCTGAACGTTTATCAGGCAGGGTTGCCGGCGCGGGTGCGCAGCCTGCGGGCGATTTTTCAGGAGAGCGGGCCGAGCGACGACGAACTGCTGGACTTCCACACCGCGTATGAACTGCTGTATCGCTTCGTCGACGACCTGCACAGTTATGCACAGACTCACGCATCCCTGGCCGATCACAGTCATGAACGGGAGCGCTGGGACGAGCCGTTCACCCCGCAGACCAATTGGCTGGTGTCGGCGGCCTCGGGCATTCGCGCGGCGTTTATCCTGGTGGTGTTGGGCAGCTATTGGGTGGCAACGGCGTGGCCGAGCGGGGCGACCATGACCCTGATCGCCGCCGCCACTGTGGGCCTGTCCGCCGCCACGCCGAACCCCAAGCGCATGGCGTTTCAGATGGCGTGCGGCACGCTGCTCGGCGCGTTGATCGGCTTCGTCGAGATGTTTTTCATCTTCCCGTGGATCGATGGTTTTGCCTTGCTGTGCGTGATGCTCGCCCCGGTCATCGTGCTCGGATCATTCCTGGCGTCGCGACCGCAATATGCCGGCGTCGGCCTGGGCTTGTTGATCTTTTTCAGTACCGGTTCGGTGCCGGACAACCTCACCGTCTACAACCCCTACACCTTCATCAACGACTACATCGCCATGGTGCTCGGCATGCTGGTGTGCGCGGCGGCGGGGGCGATCATTCTGCCGCCCAACAGTCGCTGGCTGTGGCGCCGACTGGAGCAGGATCTGCGTGGCCAGGTGGTGTACGCCATCAGCGGCAAGCTCAAGGGGCTGGCGTCGAGTTTCGAAAGTCGCACCCGCGACCTGGTGCACCAGGCCTACGGCTTCGCGGCGGGCCAGCCACAGGTGCAGCGCAACCTGCTGCGCTGGATGTTTGTGGTACTGGAAGTCGGTCACGCGATCATCGAATTGCGCAAGGAACAGGCGATCCTGCCGGTGCACCCGGCGTATGCCGAATCCCAGCCCTGGCGCCAGGCGATCCGCGTGATGGGGCGCGCGCTGGTGCGGTTGTTTTTGCAACCGGGCAGCAGCAACCTCGAACGTGCTCTGATCGCTGTCGACCACGCGATCAGCCGAGTGCAGTCCACTGACGAACCTTTTGCTCCGCACTTCGACACCTCGGCGTTGCGTCGGGTGAAGAGCTACCTGCACTTCATCCGCACATCGCTGCTCGACCCGCAATCGCCCCTTGCCGCCCACGCCAATGCCAAGCCTGAAGGACTTGAACATGCCTCGTGAAATCGCCTTCCACGGCGTGTACATGCCGACCATGACCCTGATGTTCCTGATTGCCGCAGTGGTGGCCTGGGCGCTGGACAGGTTCCTCTCCGGGTTCGACCTGTACCGCTTTTTCTGGCACCCGGCGCTGCTGCGTCTGAGCCTGTTTACCTGTCTGTTCGGCGCGCTGGCGCTGACGGTCTACCACTGACTCTCTATCTCTGAAGAAGGCCCTGATGAAAAAGCTTTTCAGCCTGCTCGCAACCTTGCTGGTGCTGGCCCTTGCGATATGGATCGGCCGGACCCTGTGGGTGCATTACATGCAAACCCCATGGACTCGCGATGGCCGGGTGCGCGCCGATATCATCAATGTCGCCGCCGATGTCACCGGCGAAGTGGTGAACGTGCCGGTCCGCGACAATCAGTTGGTGAAAAAGGGCGACCTGCTGATGCAAATCGATCCCGAACATTATCGGCTTGCGGTCAAACAGGCGCAGTCGCTGGTGGCTTCGCGCAAGGCCACCTGGGAAATGCGCAAGGTCAACGCCCATCGTCGCGCGGATATGGACAACCTGGTGATCTCCCGGGAAAACCGCGACGACGCCAGCAACCTCGCCGACTCGGCGCTGGCCGATTATCAGCATGCACAAGCGCAACTGGAAGCGGCTGAACTCAATCTCAAACGCACCGAGGTCCGCGCAGCAGTGGACGGTTACGTGACCAACCTCAATGTGCATCGCGGCGACTACGCACGCATCGGTGAAGCGAAGATGGCGGTAGTCGACATGAACTCGTTCTGGGTCTATGGCTTTTTCGAAGAAACCAAATTGCCCCATGTGCGCGTTGGCGACCAAGCCGACATGCAGCTGATGAGCGGCGAAGTGCTCAAGGGCCACGTGGAAAGCATCTCGCGCGGTATCTACGATCGCGATAATCCAGAGAGCCGCGAACTGATCGCGGACGTGAACCCGACGTTCAACTGGGTGCGTCTGGCGCAACGGGTGCCGGTGCGGATACACATCGATGAAGTGCCGGAGGGTGTGCTGTTGGCGGCGGGGATTACCTGCACCGTGGTGGTGAATCCTGCGGCAGGCGGATAAAACCAAGACAGAAACGCTCTTGTGGCGAGGGAGCTTGCTCCCGCTGGGCTGCGTAGCGGCCCCAGGATGGCACTGCCGAGCAGTCCAACGGGAGCAAGCTCCCTCGCCACAAAAAAAGCGATTGCGTCAGCCTTGGCAAAAAGTCTCCTGCAAATGCCGCCAGAAGATCTTGCCTTTCATCTTCTCGAACACCACGGTGGAGCGGCGATCGGAATGCAGACCGGTGGCATCGGTCTGTTGTTCGCGGTAGCTGACCGTTGCGCCGCCGTCGTGCAGCGCCACGCCAGACAGTTCGCTGAGCTCGATGCGGAACCCGAGCTTCTTGCCGCCCGCCAGCATGAACAGCTCATTGAGCGCGTCGAAATCCAGCACCCGCCCCAGCGGCGAGACCATGGAAAATTGCGGTGAGAAACGCGCCAGCAGTTGTTCCAGTTCGACAGCGTCGCGCTCCTCGGCCAGCCATTGTTCGATGGCTACGTGGGCCTGGATCACTTCGTCGAAGTATTCGGTGTAGTCGCTCATGATGGATTCCTGAAGTCGGTGGTGACGGTGCTGACGCCATCGCGGGCAAGCCTCGCTCCTACAGGATTAATGCCAATTCAATATCCTGCAGGAGCGAGGCTTGCCCGCGAAGAACGATCTCGCGGAACTAGAGCTGACCCCGCAACCCGAACCGCTTCATCAATCCCGATTCCAGCAAGCCCTTGGGTAACAAGGCTGCCAGCATTGGCAACGCCCGGCTGCCATTGCCCAGGCGAATCAATCGTGGCGGCTTGTCCTGCTGCACAGCCTTGAGCAGCCCGGCGGCAAATTCACTGGCCGGTGTCGGTTTGTCCTGGGATGCCCTGGCCCGTGCGCGAATGCCTTCGCGCAGCGGGAACCATGGCGATTGTTCGCTGATCAGTTGCTCGGCTTCGTGGCCGGCATTTTTGGCGAAACTGGAGGCGATGGCACCAGGCTGAACCTCCATGACCCGCACACCGAACGGTGCCAGCTCCATGCGCAGGGCATCGCTCAAGGCATGCACGGCGGCTTTGGACGCGCAGTAGGCACCGGCGAACGGCGTGACCAGGACACCGGACACACTGCCGATATTCACCACAATGCCTTGGGTCCGGCGCAGCACGGGAAACATCGCCCGAGTGACACCGACGATGGCGAACACATTGGTCTCGAACTGGCGTTGCATGGCCGGTACGCCGCCGTCGAGCAACGGCCCCATGGCGCCATAACCGGCGTTGTTGATCAGCACGTCGAGGCCACCGCATTGCTGGTTGATGCGCTCGCTCAACTGCTCAAGCGCAGCACCGTCGTTGACGTCCAGTTGCACGGCGACAAATCCGGCAGCGCTGAGCAGGGCGACATCTTCAGCCTTGCGCGCACTGGCCCAGACTTCGTAGCCGGCCGCCTTGAAGGCATCGGCGAGGGCGCGGCCGATGCCGCTGGAACAACCGGTAATCAACGCAACGGGCATGGCGCGGTCCTTGTGCAGAATGGAAAAGAGATCAATCGGAGAAACTACCCTGCAATCGCTCGGCGCGAAACTCCAGGGTTTCCGGACGGTAGCCGGGGCGCAGCGGCGGCAGTGGCAAGCAGTCTTCCCAGTTGCCGCCGGCCTGCAGTTCGCCGGGGCCACGATAACGCGGGGCGCTGTATTGATTGTCGGCCAGGTTGACCGTGTCCCCCGGCGCATAGGCAGCGACTCGCCAACGCAGTTCGGTCAGCGGTACGTCATTGCCGTTGTTCAGGGTCAATTGCAACGGCCGGTCGGCGGGGCAGTGCTGCGGCGCATAGCTGATGCGCAGCTCCAGGCGTTGCAATTGCTTGAGTTCGCGGTGGTCCATCCAGATGACCCAAGTAGCAACGATGCCCAGCCCTGCGGCGGCGGCCATGGACACCGGCAAGGCTTTGGCCGGATAGCGCAGCAACAGGATCAGCCAGGTAATGACCAGCAGGATGCCGATGAACATGACGCGAAAACCTCGGGAGCAGAGGAGGTCATCCTACCTAAGCGCAGATGAGGTGGCGATGGGCGAGATCTTTTTACAGGGCGTGCCGGCCCCATCGCTGGCAAGCCAGCTCCCACAGTGGACGGATGTGCTCAGAATTTGTGACCGACTCACAAACCTGTGGGAGCTGGCTTGCCAGCGATGGCGCCAGTCGAGCCAGCGAAAGAATCCGGACAAAAAAAGCCCCCGGCCAAACCGCTGCGGATAGGGAACGCAGCGAGTTGGTCGAGGGCTTAAGTTACAGAAGTTTATTGCGCGATAGTTTTCACCGACACGCCACGCTCGATCGGGGTCGAGCGACCGTAGATATCTTCAAACCGCTCGATATCGTCCTCACCCAAGTAACTACCAGACTGCACTTCGATGATCTCGAGTGGAATCTTCCCCGGGTTACGCAGGCGGTGCACCGAAGCAATCGGAATGTAGGTCGACTGGTTCTCGGTGAGCAGGAACACGTTTTCGTCGCAGGTCACTTCGGCGGTGCCGCTGACGACGATCCAGTGTTCGGCACGGTGGTGGTGCATCTGCAGCGACAGGCACGCGCCCGGCTTGACCGAGATGTGCTTGACCTGGAAGCGGCCGCCCATGTCCACCGAGTCGTAGGAGCCCCACGGACGGTAGACCTCGCAATGGTTCTGGGTTTCAGTGCGGCCCTGTTCGTTGAGGGTGTTGACCATTTGTTTCACGCCTTGGACCTTGTCCTTGTGCGCGATCATCATGGCGTCCTTGGTTTCGACCACGACGATGTTTTCCAGGCCGATCACCGACACCAGTTTGCCGTTGCCGTGGATCATGCAGTTTTTGCTGTCCTGGATGACCACGTCGCCTTTGGTGACGTTGCCGTTGGCGTCTTTTTCGTTCACTTCCCACAACGACGACCAGCAGCCGACATCGCTCCAGCCGGCCGTCAGCGGTACGACGCAGGCGCGTTGGGTTTTTTCCATCACCGAGTAGTCGATGGAGTTGTCCGGGCAGCAGGCGAAAGTGGCTTCGTCGATGCTGACGGTGTCAGCGTCCTGGGCACTGCGCTCCAGGGTCAGCAGGCAGGTGTCGTAGATGTCCGGGTCGTGCTTTTTCAGTTCTTCGAGGAAGCGGCTGGCGCGGAACAGGAACATGCCGCTGTTCCAGAAGTAGCCGCCGGATTGCACGTATTCGGTGGCACGTTTCACGTCGGGTTTTTCGACGAAGTGCGATACACGGCTGACGCCTTCAGGCAGCAGCGAATCGTTGGTCGACTTGATGTAGCCGTAACCGGTTTCCGGTTTAGTTGCCGGTACGCCGAACAGCACCATTTCGCCGTTTTCCGCCGCCACAGTGGCCAGGGCCAGGGCGCGTTGCAGGGCTTTCTGGTCTTCCAGTACGTGATCGGCCGGGAGCACCAGCATCAGTTCGTCACGACCTTCGTTAACCAGCATCATCGCGGTCAGGGCCACGGCCGGCGCAGTGTTGCGACCGAACGGCTCCATCAGGATGCGCTGGGTTTCCAGTTTGCGGGCCGCCAGTTGCTCATTGACGATGAAGCGGTGGTCCTTGTTGCAGACCACGATCGGCGTGTCCATGCCTTCGAACACCAGGCGTTCCAGGGTTTGCTGGAACAGCGTGTGTTCGCCGGTCAGCGCCAGGAACTGTTTAGGGAACTGCTTACGGGAAAGCGGCCAAAGACGTGAGCCACTACCACCTGACAAGATCACCGGAATCATGTTGTTACTCCTTGAAAATCGTTTGGTTAGAGCTACTTCGTTCTGTCGTTTCACTCTTGTTCTTGTTCCGTGTCCCCGTTGATTCCTCGATCCCTGTGGGAGCTGGCTTGCCAGCGATGGCATCAACTTGGTGCATCTGTTTCACCGAGTCGTCTGCATCGCGGGCAAGCCCGCTCCCACAGGGAAATGGGTCAACCGGACGAATTAATTAGCGCGTCGATACCGGGCGTTTTACCCAGACTGGCGACAGGCTGCTGCCGTTGCCGGTGACGTACAGCACTGCCGCTTCACCGCGTTCCAGGGCGACGGGTTTCACGTCGCCGACTTTCGTTGCGCCATCGTATAGCGCCAGGCTGACTTTCACCGGGTTGATTTCACGTTCGCCACGGCCCTTGGGTGCGACGTTCGGCACCACATCGGTCTTGCCGTCGGCGGTTTTCAGGGTCAGTGCCTTGTCGCTGAGGTTCTGCACGCGCACCAGGGATTTCTGCTTGTTCTTGAACGGCGGCTCTTCGATCAGTTGCGGCGCGCCGCTGGCGTTGTTGACCAGGGTGTAATAGTGATCGCCGGCCAGTTTCACCGGCAGGGTCTGGCTGCCGACCTTGGCGCTGTAGTCACCGCCCGGCATGAAGCTGAAGTCACTGCTGGACAGCGGTGCGACGTCGCTCAGGCTGGTGCTGCCGACGGTGGCGCTGACTTCGGCGTTGCTGGCGTTGTAGATACGCACGAAGGATGAACCTTTCGGTGCAGTCGGGCCGTACAGCGCAGCATCGCCACCGGCGAAGGCCTGCATCGAGAGCACACTCATACCAGCAACCAGTGCAAAGGTCTTGGCGAGACGACGAGGAGTAGTGAAAGTCATGGTAGTACCTCTCTCTTTCAGTTTTGCGCCCGGTCGGGCGTCTCGGATTTAGTGTTTGCGGCTACGTTTTGTTGGCGGGCGCCGGCTTGTTTAAGCTCTGCGACCCACTGCGGGTCGGCGTCGCCGATTTCGTTGTTCACAGGCAGATATCGTTCAGGAAACTCCCAGATCAGCACTTGTGGCGGGCTGTTCTTGAAAGCATCGCTTTTGAGGTAGCTGAGCATTGGCAGAATCGGGCCGTGGCCGTCTTCGGCGTAATTGACCACGTCGCTGTTCAGCGCTTGCTTGAGCGCACCGACGAAGTTCCAGTTGGGGTTGGCGCTGTAACTGGTGCCGATCAGGGCCACCGGCACTTCGGTGTTGGCGAACAAAGCGTCGTCACCGGCCGCTTGATCTTCAGCCGCGACCGTATTGCGCTTCTGCAGAGGCTCCTGCTTGGGCATCAGGTTTTCGAACAGCGGGTCCAGTGGCAGGAACAGCCGCAGGTCGCCCTTGTGCGTAACGGTTTCCGCAGGCTCGGTGACGAAGCGCTGTGGCTCGCCGCTCAGCGGGTACTTGTCGGCAATGGTCTTGGCCAAACGGTTGGCCGCGATCTCGGCACCTTGTGGTGTCCAGTGGGTGTCGGTGCGCAGGAACACCTGCTGACCGTTCTGCTTGGCCTGTTGCAGCGGGCCAAGCAGGTCAGGAGCAAGGATGCGGTCGGCAGCCAGACGCTTGTGGAAGTCCTGGTAAAGGTTGGCGTGGATGCTGGCCGGTTTTTCCTCGCCCAGATGCTCCGGATACAGACGCACCTTGGCCGGTACCACCGCCATTACCAGTTTCACGCCTTTCTCTTTGAGGGTCTGGCGTACGCCTTCGACCAGCGCGTAGTTGCCTTGCAGGTTCAGCTCTTCGTTGACGGTCGGGTGGAATTCTTCATCGCTGTACAACCACTGGTCGCGCCCGAGCACCACGCCCGGACGACCTTCGTTGAACAGTTTGAAATCCAGCGCCGCCCAGAGGTTGGTGCCAAGACGCTTGATCGGAAACTCGTCGTCGTAGTGGGTTTCCACCGCCTTGGTCCAGCGGCCGTTGAGCACCGTCGCATCGGCATTGGTGCTGAAGCCCAGGAAGCTGCGAACCGACCACAGGCCGAGGGCGAGCAGCGTCACCAGGAACAGGGCGATGTAGAAGATGCGTAATGAGCGGGTCATGGTCAGATCCCTCAGAACTGGAAGTAAAGGAACGGCGAGAAGCTTTGCGCCGAGAGTTTGAGAATCGAGGCGATGAACAGCAGCAGCACCAGCGCCCGCATCACATAACGCGACCAGTCAGCGGTCCAGTAGGCCGGTTGCACCTGGGCGTCGACGCCGACGGTGTAGCCAGGCTGGTGGATGCTCGCCGGGTTATCCCCAGGCGCGGCCTTGATCAGACCCGGTTCGCTGGCGGCCGGGCCGTCGCTGTCCACGTTCACCGCAGGCTTGGTCTTGACCGCAGGCTGGTTGCTGTAGAAGTCACGCAGGCCGAAGAACGCCAGGGTCACGTAGGCGACGATCAGCGTTGCCACTTGCAGACCGGTGAGGCTGGCCTGGTTGAGTTCCGACAGCGACCAGTCGCCGAAGCTGAACATCGCGCCATACATGCGACCGGCGACGTGCAGGTTTTCTGCACGGAAGATCACCCAGCCCATCACCACCAGCAGGAAGGTCAGCGCCCAGCGGATCGGGTTGAAGCTGCGCGGCGAAGTGTTCAGGCCCAGGGCCTTTTCAATCGCCAGCCACATGCCGTGCCACGCACCCCAAACGATGTAGGTGATGTTGGCGCCGTGCCACAGACCACCGAGCAGCATGGTCAGGAACAGGTTGCGATAGGTGGTCAGCGTGCCTTTACGGTTGCCGCCCAGGGTGATGTACAGATAGTCACGCAACCAGGTCGACAGGCTGATGTGCCAGCGGCGCCAGAACTCGGTGATCGACTGGCTGATGTACGGCTGCTTGAAGTTTTCCATGAAGCGGAAACCCATCATCAAGCCCAGGCCGATGGCCATGTCGCTGTAGCCGGAGAAGTCGAAGTACAACTGCGCGGTGTAGGCCAGTGCCCCCAGCCAGGCATCGCCCGTGGTCGGGTTTTGCAGGGCGAAGCAATGGTCGGCCACCACCGCGAGGGTGTCGGCGATGAAGACTTTCTTGATGAAACCCTGCATGAACCGCGTGCAGCCCTCGGAGAATTTGTCGAGGGTGTGCGTGCGGTTGTTGAACTGGTCGGCGAGGTCGCGAAAACGCAACACGGGACCTGCGATCAAGTGCGGGAAGATCGCCACGAACGCCGCGAAGTCGATCAGGTTGCGGGTCGCCGGGGTGTCGCCACGGTAGACGTCGATGATGTAGCTGATGGACTCGAAGATGTAGAACGAGATACCGATCGGCAACAGCACGTGGGTCAGAATGAACGGCTCCAGGCCCACCGACGTCATCATCGCGTTGATGCTGTCGACGCCGAAGTTGGCGTACTTGAAGTAGCCGAGGATGCACAGGTCGACAACCACGCCGAGCAGCAACCAGCGTTGTGCCGGTTTGGTCCGGACACCGGCGGCACCGACCTTCAGGCCGATCCAGTAGTTCCACAGCGTGACCGCTGCGAACAGCGCCAGAAAGTCCACACGCCACCAGGCATAGAACACGTAGCTGGCAATCAGCAGCAACAGATTGCGATAGCGTTGCCCGCTCAGGTAGTACAAGCCGAGAAAGATCGGCAAGAACAAAAACAGGAACACGTTGGACGAAAAAACCATCCCGATCTCTCCTTGTTTGAACCAACAGTCAAGGGCCAACGGCCCCCCCAAACCCCCCACCGAAATCAGGAGGATGTGTTGCATGCTGCGTCTTTGCCCGTGGCGAGGGAGCTTGCTCCCGCTAGGGTGCGAAGCGCCCCTGAAACCCGATGACGCGGTGTGTCAGTCAATACGCGTTCATTGGGTTACGACTGCTTCGCAGCCGAGCGGGAGCAAGCTCCCTCGCCACAGGTGAATACAGTCAGCTTCATGAACCCTTTTTGCCCTTTTCATTGGCCGGGTCGTAGACCCGGGTCAAGTCACCGCCCAGACGGAAAGTCTTGAACGGTTGCATGTCATGCTTCTTCTCAAGTACGTCCGGCGCGCAGGTGTAGAGCGAGCAGAACGGTTCGAGCCAGGCGAATTTCGAATCGACCTTGAGGTCGGTCATGTCCTGTTCCTTACCGTTCTTCTGCTCGAATTCGTCCGGATCCTTGACCCCGGCGAGTACCCGATCACCCAGGCGTTTCAGTGCGCCGTTGTTTTCCTGACGCAAGTCCACTCCGTTGACCTGGGCGAAACTGGCGATCATCGCCAGTGGCGGCAGGGCATAGTTGTGGTAGGCCAACGCACGTTGCTGACGCTTGAGTTCGTTAGGCAAAAAGCCCTGGGCGTCGACCTGATTGGCGCCGACCTTGTATTCCTTCACGGCCCAGTCGAACAGGTCGCGGCGGTTGGTGGCGACGGCGGTTGCCATCACCGACCAGGCGGCCCAGTACGAATGGTTGTTGGTTTTTTCCAGCGGCAGGTTGTCCCAATCGCTGACCACCTGGTCGGCCATCTTGCTGAACCAGGCCTCGATCAGCTGCGACTCTTGCTGATGATTGGCCAGCGGACGGGAGTCGGAAAACTTCAGGCGAATGTACGAGGACGCCATGCTGCCCAGTGCCCATTTGCGCATCGACTTGCCGGTGTGGTTGAAGTCCTTGGACATCAACGCATCCGCCTTGGCCCATGCCGTAAGCCAGTTGAGCGTGCATTCCAGTTGTTCCGGGCGACCGTCACGCATGAATTGCATGACGCGCTTGCTGGTGCCGCGCTCGATCTTGGTGATATCGGCGGTGCTGTCGCGGAAGGCTTTTTCCGATTGCACGTTCAGGGTCGAACGGGCCTTGTCCGAACCTTCGTACTTGCTGCGAAATTGCAGCGAGCCGGTGTACGGCGTCGGCATTGCTTCGCAGCCTTCGCTCTTGTCGCCGTTTTTGACTTTCTCGATCGGCGCGAAGTAACCCTGTGGCGGACGCAAAGGCGCCGCCGCCTGGGTCGCACCGGCGAACATCGCCAGGCTCAAAAGCGTCAGTGTTGCCAGTTTCGGATTTCGCATAGCAGACCTCATTGCCCGGCTGAAGCGGTACGTTGCTCAGCGCCCGGGAACACGTTGCGTTTGCAGATTTTCGCTTCGACTTTCTGTGGCGCGGCGCCCGCTTTTTCCGGGCCCTGGACTTCAACGGCCAGCAGATTCTGCGAGGCCCAGTCTTCGTCCGTGCGCAACTCGAAGGCGAAACGTCCGTCAGTCTCGGAGGTTTCCGGTTTTTCGATCTTGATGTCCTCGTGGCGACCGTTCATGTACCAGAGGGTGGCTTGCAAGGTTTTCACCGACGTGTCGGCGAAGCGGATGTCGACCTGGTGACTGCTGTTACGCAGGTCGAGGTTTTTGCTGTTGACCATCAATTCGTTTTTGCCCGGCTTCAGGGTGGCGCTCCCGGACATCTGTGCATCCTTGCCTTCGCAACCGTTGTCCAGCAACGCCATCATCTGGCGGTAGATGGTTTCCTGGTCGAGGCGATAGAGCGGCGAGAATTCCCAGATGAGAATTTTCGGTGGGTTCTTCTGGAACTCCTCGCTGCCCAGGTACTGCAGCATCGAACCTTCCAGGCCACCGCCGGGGAACGCCACGTTTAGAATGTCGGCGCCGATGGCCTCTTCGAGGAAACCGGCGAAGTTGTAGTTCTTGCCACTGTGGCTGGTGCCGACCAGGGTGATCTCCGGATTGCCGGAGTCGCCGAACAGATCGCCATCGCCTGCTTCACCTTTTGGCTCGGTGGTGAATTGATCCATGTACTGGATCGCGTAGCTGGTGCCACAGAGTTGACCGGCCATGTTGTGCAATGTTCCGGTCTTGCCCATGCGACCCGACTTATGGGTCTCGAATTCACGCTTGGGAATGTCGGCGAAGGCCGGGATCTGCTTGACCTTTTCGGCAACGATTTTCGCTGTGCGCTGCGCGCCGTACGGTGTCCAGTGCTGGTCGCCACGGAAGTAAAAGTCGTGAGCGGGCAGGGTCTCGGGCAGTTGTTCGTTGGTCAGCGGCGACAGGTCCGGCACTACGTAACCCATCTGTGCGAAACGGCCGAGCATGGTCTTGTAGTTGCGCAACGCCTTGTCGAAGTCGTAGCTGGCTTTCTCCGCCGGGTTGAGCTTGTTGCGGTTCACCAGGCCACGGGTCGGCTGGTAAACGATGACCAGTTCCACGCCTTTGCTCTTGAACGCATCGTGCAGTTGTTTCATGCGTTTGTAGCCGGCGGGGGTGGTGTCGAACTCGGTGCGCAAGTCTTCTTGCGTACGGAACAACCAGTCGCCCTGGGCCTGCACCAGCGTGGTGAAATTCTGCTGATAACGTGTGGTGTAATTCTTCGCATCGTGAGCGGCCGGGCAGAGGCTGCAGCACGGTTCAGCGGAAAATTTGGGTGCCTGGACTTCATCGGCACGGGCGCCGCCACTGGCCGCGAGAATGCCCGCGGTCAGGGCCGACAGGCTGAGTAATTTGATCAAGTGTGGGTGCATAAAATTATCCTCAGTCCTGCATTTCGGTCTGGCGTTCGACAGGGTCGATCAGCACGGCTTTCTGCTGGCGTACCAGCAAGTCGAGAATTTCATCCTGGCGCTCACCGAGAATCCCCGAGAAGCTGATGCCACTGGATTTGGTCGGGGCGAGCATGGACACGCGATACAACTCGACGCTCAGCGGCGAGTCGATGGACAGCGGGCCGCTGCCGTTGGCCGCCAGTTCACCGCCGACCACGATCAGCGACACCTGGGCGTCGAACGGGTCGAGCTTGATGTCTCGGTCGGTGTTGGTCAGGTCTTTGATGTGGCCATAGACGCCGGTCAAACCGTTGGCCATGGCGATGTTTTCGTAGAGACGAATGTTCACGCTGTTACGAATGCGGATGCCGTGGCGGCGGTTGCTGACGACTTTGTTGCCCCACAGCAGGTTGTCGGCACTCTCGTAGAGGGTGATGCCGTCGGTGTGGTTCTGATAGATCTCGTTGTAGGCGATCAGGTTGTTGACGCTGTTACGGTCGATCACCAGGCCCGACAACTTGTTGTCGTAGCTGCGGTTGTTGAAGATGAAGCTGTCGTTGACTTCACGGGAAATAATGATCCCGTGCTTCTTCTTCGTTCCGTACACCGTGTTGTCGGCAATGATCAGGCCGTGGGAACGGTCGTGGGGGTCGATGCCGTAGACGATGTTGTCTTTGTAGGTGTTGCCCTTGACTACGAAGTTGCTGGTTTCGTAGCAGTAGAAGCCGTACCACATGTCCGAGAATTCGGAACCGACGATCCAGCCGGTCGGCTCAGGACGCTTGAGCACCTTGGCCATGTTCGGCGTGTACTGGGAAATACTCACGCCGTAGGACTTACTGTTGGCATAACCGAAACTGGCGAGCTTGCTGTTGGCGATGTAGGTCTCGGTGCCGCCCCATGCCAGCAGGAACGGACGGAATTCCTTTGGCGACTTGAACGTCGCCGGGCCGTTGTCCTTCTCGCGCCAGCCAGTGATCCTGGTGTCACGCACGAACAATTTGCCGTCGTTGACCAGGAACGAACCGGCTTCCTGGGACAGACGCAATTCCTGGGTCTGTTTGTCGATTTCGAGGATGCCGTTACGGCCGACCACGATCGGCAATCTGGCCAGGAACACACCCGGCGAGGTTTCGCTGAAATACTGCTTGGGCAGCTTCTTCGCCAGGTCCTTGAGGTTCATGTAGCCGTCGTCGACAAAGATCGCCTGAGGGATGCCGTGCTGGCGCACCACCCATTCGGCCATCTTGTTGTCGCCGCCGATGAAGTCCTTCAGAGCGTCTTCCTGCATCATCCGGCGCACACTGATCTTGCCCGCTTTGCCGCGCACGATTTTCGCCGCGATGGCCTCGGCGGTGTAGCCGGAAACGTCCGGCAGCTTCGGCGTGGCCAGTTCCAGCGGCGCGGTCGGTGCACTGCTGACGGTATAGGTCTTGGCCTGTTGCAGCTCCTTGGCCACGGTCGCCTGCTTGCCGGCTAGAGGAGCCGCTGGCTCCACATTGGCGAAGGCAGTCGCGCTGGCCAGCAGCATGGCGCCGGCCAACAGGCTGATCGAGCCTTTTCGGGCTTGATGATTCATCTGGGAGACTCCCTTCGCAATGTGCATCAGAAGCGCCAGATCACGTCGATGAATGCGCGGTGCATGTACGAGTCGACTTCCTTGCCGTACGCATCACCCGGCTTGAACACGCCGCCACGCAAGCGCACCAGCGCCGAAGGCTCGTCGATCGCCTGGCTCATCGAGGCCGGCAGCAAGCCTTGCTTGAAGTACTTGGTGACGACCAGATCCATTTCCTGACCGAGGTCTTTCTCGCCATCGTTCAGCGGCAGGGAGGTGCTGGAAAGGATTGCGCCGGTCACGTCGTCGGTGTTGTTCTGCACCGCGTCGATGCCGTTGCTGCCGACCGGTTTGTTGCCGTCGACACGCCAGAATTTGTGGTAGATCAGGCTGGCGTCGTATTCGTCGTTGAGCATCCACGAACCGAACAGCGTGGCCGATTGCAGGTTGTTCATTTCGCCACGGAACGCTTCGCCGAAACGGTGCACGCGCGAGCGGGTACCGGTGTAGTTCGAGCGGTTACTTTCCAGGCCGTTCTGTTCGTAGTCTTCGCTGGCACGGGCATAGGCAGCACCCACTTGCCATTGCGGATCGAGGCGCAGACGCACGCCCAGGTCCGTGGCCCAGCCGTCGACATCGCCGCTGCGCTTGGCTTGCGCCGGAGCGCTGCCATCGGCGTTCAGCGGGTTGACCGTGTCGCGGTCACCGCTCATGCCGGTGATGCTGCCCCAGTAGTTGACGGTGTTGGTGTTGCGCCAGTTGTAGGCGTCGCTGTCGGCGGTGAGGCCCAGCCAGCTGATGTCGCCGTTCTGTTTCTTGTCCAGCGAATCGCTGGCTTCGCCGGGCGTCGGGTAATCGAGCTTGCCATCGTCGTGGGTGTGATGACCACGAATGCCGACCCAGTTGCCCGGTGTCCACTGGTACGCCGCGTCGGCGTAAGCGTGCAGGCGATCCTTGTCTTCAGGGGCCAGTTCTTTCAAGTCGGTGCGGTACTCGCTGAAGCGTTCGGCGATACCCACGTTGGCACGCAACAGCGTGGTGTCGAAGGTCCAGTTCAGGGCCTCGATATTGGTGTCGCGCCACTGGCCGTCGTCATTGCGCAGGCGTTGGCGACCAAACTTCAGGATCTCGCCGGGGTAGGGCGTGAAGCCGCTGTAGCCGACCCAGAACTCGCGCATCGCCAGGTAGTTTTTCTTGGTTTCGCGGTCGTTGTTGTTGCTGTTCTCGGCACCGTCGGACTGTTGCAGGGTGTCGGTCTCGATGATGTCGGTAGACGTCACCGCCTGACCCATGGCGTAGGCGCTCCACGCGCCGCTTTCGCCATAGACCCACGGACGCAAGTCGAGGCCGAGGCCGTTGACATCGCCACCGCTCTGGGTGCCCAGGTCACGGTCGTCTTCGAACTGACCGGTGATCTTCACGTCCAGGCCAAAGTTCTTGGTGTCTTCAGTCATCGCCGCGAGTGTCGGGCAAGACCAGATCAGCGCGAACGTGAGACCGATACCGGCCTTCATGAATGGATTCAATTTCATAGGGATTCCTCGCCATCTTCTTCTTGCAGGGCATGCAGCGGCAGCGTGTTCTGGCTCAAGTTGCCGCGCACGGCCTGTTCCTGTTTCAACAGACGTTGGGCTTGGGCCAGTTGCGCAGGCGGCAGTTGCGCTTCGAGTGTTTGTGCAAGCTCGGTGGCCTGCGGAGTGTTCTGGGCCTTGGCCAATTGGCTGAAGACGTACGCATTGAGCGGGTCAGGCTTGGTGCCTTTGCCTTGGGAGAACAGCTGGGCGATGGCAAAGTCGGCGCTGTTCTGACCATTGCGCGCAGCGGTCAGCAGGTGATCGAGGGCCTTTTGCGGATAGACCTTGCCCAGGTAGCCACGGCGATAGATCTGGCCGAGGTAGTAATCGGCGGCGACTTCGCGGCCGACGGCTTTCTGGAAGTGTTCTTCGGCGACCTTGGCGTCGGCCGGGACCATCTTGCCTTCGTAGTAGAGTTTGCCCAGCAACAACTCGGCACGCGGTTGGTCGGCAGCGCGGCCGTTGTCCAGGTACTTCATCATCTGATCGACGTCGCCCAGTTCGGGGAAGTCGTAGAGCAGTTGCGCGAGGGTGACCCACGATGCCGGGTAACCCGGAGCGATCGGTTCGAGCAACGACTGTGCGGTTTTTTCGTCAGGCGTGCCGAGGTTCGCATCGGCCAGGACACGGGCGACGCTGTCGACACGTTGGGCCGTTACGGTGCCGCGGGCATGACCGGCCTGCATCTGTTTGATCAACTCGGCCTGTTGTTCAGGCTGGGCTTTTTTCTGGTAGACCGTGGCCAGTTCGACGTAGCAGATATCGGTGGTGTTGATCGCGGCTTTGCAGATCTTTTCCACGTCGTCCAGGTGCTGATCGTAAGTGCCTTGGGTGCGATACAACAGCACTTGCGCCAGACCGGCTTCCGGCTTGCCTTCGGCGCGCCATTGGCTGATCTGCTGCTGGGCATTCACGTTGGGGAAGCTGTGCGGGTACTGCAGGTACAGCATCGCCAACGGGATCAAGGTGTTGCCTTCGCCAGCGGCGGCGGCTTTCTTGAGCAGAGTCTCGGCTTCGTGCTGCTCGGCTTCGGTGGAGCCGGGCTTGGCCACCAGCAGGCGACCGAGACGCGCCTGGGCCCGCGGCGAAACGCTGGCAGCGGCGCGGTAGGTCGCCTCGGCCTGTTTCATTTGCGCCGGGTCGCGGCTGTCGACCTGAATGTCGGCCAGGCCGACCTGGGCTTCGCTGTAACCCAGGCTTGCCAACTGTTGATAGTTCGCTGCCGCGGTGGCTGTGTCGCCGCGCTTGAGCGCTTCGTTGGCCAGGCGCTGGTCAGGCAGGCCGGCGCAACCGGCAAGGCTGACGGCCAATGCGACGGCACACAGAGAACCCCTGTAGGAGTGAGCCTGCTCGCGATGCAGACGGCTCGGTGCATCAGACAAACCGCGCGGATCCCATCGCGAGCAGGCTCGCTCCCACAGGGACAGCGGTGTTCTTGGGGTTGGTGGGGTAGTCACGGGCATGTCCTCCGGTTACAGACCAGCAGCCATGGCTTTGTCGATCAGCCAGTTCAGGTTCGGGCCGCGGTCGCTGTTGACTTCAACCGGGCGGCCGGCGAGGGTGCTGTCCAGGGCTTCGTCAGGCTGGATCAGCACGCGAATGTCGGACGACAGGTCGGCGCTTTTCAGGCTGGTGCTGCTGACGATCTTGCCGGTGCGGGTCTTGTCTTCACCGGCGATCTGGAAGCGCACGGCGGTGCCTGGCAGCACGTCAGCGAACTGGCGGTAGGTGAAGCGCGCTTCAACGTTGGCTTCGGTGTTGCGCGGCACCAGTTGGAAGATCACGTCGCCCTTGCTGGCGTACTGACCGTTGGCGACCATTTGCTGGGCCACGGTGCAATCGCATGGCGAGGTCAGGGTGCCGGTCATTTGCTTGCCGAACAGCTCTTCAACTTTGGCTGGCGACAGTTGGTCGTCTTCCAGATGGCCCTTGAGCACGTCGAGCATGCTGGTGCTGAACGTCGCCAGCGGTGCGCCTTTGGCGGCCACGCCGTCGGACTTCACCAGGCTCTGCACGGTACCGTCGCGGGGCATGGTGATGTTCACGCCCGGCACGCTGACCAGGCCGGCCTGGGCGTGGCTGACGAAGTACATGCCGTACACCGACTTGAAGATGAAACCGAATGCCGCCAGGCCGACGACGAAAATGCCCAGGCTGAAGGTCACGGCTTTCATGCGGCCGAACGCGCTCATGCCGTGGCCGCCGTCCTTGCTCTTGCGCGCCTTGGTGAAGTTGTCGCGCTGCAGGGTCGCCAGCACTTCGCCGATGGTGACGATGTCGCCGGCCAGGTGCGAAGTGATCAGGTGGCGCAAGGTCGAGATGTCTTGCGGTTCCAGGTTCTGGAACTGGCAACCGGTACGACCGGTCTCGCGATCATTGGAGCGCACCTGCAGCTCCACATCCATGGCCAGGCCAAGGTTGTCGATGACGAATTGCAGACGAGCCTTGTATTTGTCGCCGACCTTCAGTGGCAGTTGCCCGGCATTGAAGGCCAGGCCACCGGCGGACAGGTCGATCACTCGCGCTTCGACCGGTGTCCGGTCGGGGCCGAAGAAACGCAGCTTGGCCGGAATTTTCACGCGGGCGTGTTGGCGCTGGGCTTCGGATTCATGGACTACGTTGGCATTGACGGCGGTATTCATAGAGGCGATTTCCTTGTTAATTCAATAAGGGGGCGGTCAGACCATCATCAGCAGCACGGCGACAAAAATGCTGCCGGCGGAGAAGGTCATGGTCCGAGACGACCAGGTGTTGAACCAACGTTGAAAGCTGGCGAGATCACGGGTCAGGGATGTGGGCTGGCGAGTCCAGGACTGTTGGTCGAGGCGGAAGAACACGTAGATCTTCACCAGCGCGCCGACGATCTGGTTGTAATAGAGAATCGCCGGGTAAGCCGGCCCGATCCGGTGGCCGGAACAGGACAGCAACAGGGTCAGGATCAGGCGAGTGATACCGATCCACAGCAGGTACACCAGGATGAAGGCGGTGCCGTACTTGAAGCTGGCGATGAGCGCTACGGTCAGGCCGAGCAGCGAGGTCCACATCGACACGCGCTGATCGAACAGCACCACCGACGTGAACGCACCGAGGCGCTTGATGCCAAGGCCCAGGGCGCGGGAATTCTGGCGCAGGTTGTTGCCGTACCAGCGGAACATCAACTTGCGGCTGGCCTTGATGAAGCTCTTTTCCGGCGGATGCTCAACGGTGTTGATCGCGGCATCGGGCACGTAGAACGTGTCGTAGCCCAGGCGCATCAGGCTGAACCAGCTCGATTTGTCGTCGCCGGTCAGGAACTTGAAGCGACCCAGGCGCCAGTGTTGCAGCGAGTCGCTTTCCACGTCGGCGATGAATTCCGGGTTGGTCACCACGGTGGCACGGAACACCGACATGCGCCCGGTCATGGTCAGCACGCGCTTGGACAGGGCCATCGAGCACATGTTGATGTGGCGCTGGGCGAAACGCAGCTTGTGCCATTCGCTCATGATGTAGCCGCCGCGCACTTCGCAGAACTCGTTGGTGGTCAGGCCGCCGACGTTGCCGAACAGTTGGAACCACGGCACGGTCTTGCGCACGACGCCTTCGCCGAGCACGGTATCGCCGTCGATCACCGCCACGACCGCGCGGTCATCCGGCAGGTGACGGGAGATGGCGCGGAAACCGTAAGCCAGGCCATCGCGCTTGCCGGTGCCGGGAATGCGCACGAAGTCGAGCTTCACATGCGGTGGCGGATTCATCCGTTTCCACAGGCTTTTCACCAGCAGCTCATCGGACATTTCCACGATGGAGCAGACCATGGTGGTCGGCAGGCCGCAGTCGATCGCTTCGCGAATCACCGAGCTGTAGACCTGCGCGGTGGTCAGGGCGTCAATACGGAAACTGGTGACCATCAAGAAGACATGGGACGGGTCCGCCGCCTTGCCCAGCTTGCGCACTTTGCGCCGCAGGTGCGGGTAGACCACGTACAGAAACAGCATGCCGCGCAGGAAGTGCGTGGCACCCATCGAGTAGCGCCAGATACCGACGATACCGATCAGGAAAATGAAGTCCTTCGACTCGGAGTCGAATGTGGACACAGGCAACGCCATGGCGATGCCCATCAGTAAACTTAGATAAAACAGCCAACCGGCGGCCTGGAGTAGGCCGTGCTTTAGCCTGTGCATAATCGGAATCCTAAAGTCATTTGCGAGCCCCTCGCCCCCTGTAGGAGCGCGGCTTGCCGGCGATGACACACTTGAGATCGCCATCGCGGGCAAGCCTTGCTCCTACAGGTTTTTCATGCGCGAAAGTGCGCTATCCGAGACGGGATTCCGTGTTACCAGCAGATGCCTTCGGTGCGGCCGCTGGCGCTGGTGGCCTTGGACATGAAGCCGACCAGGTCGATCACCTGCTTGCCGTGCGGAACGTCCTTGACCAGGGCGCGGAATTTCTCGTCACGGTTACCCAGGATGATCACGTCGGAGTTGTTGATCACCGCGTCGAAGTCGGAATCGAGCAGGGACGAGACGTGCGGGATCTTCGACTCGATGTAGTCCTTGTTCGCACCGTGGACGCGGGCGTATTCAACGTTGCTGTCGTAAATCTTCAGGTCGAAGCCCTTGCCGATCAGCATTTCCGCCAGGTCAACCAGCGGGCTCTCGCGCAGGTCGTCGGTACCGGCCTTGAAACTCAGGCCCAGCAGGGCGACTTTGCGTTTGTCGTGGCTGGAAACGATGTCGAAGGCGTTCTGAACCTGGGATTCGTTACTGCGCATCAGCGAGTTCAGCAGCGGCGCTTCCACGTCCAGCGAACCGGCGCGGTAGGTCAGGGCACGCACGTCTTTGGGCAGGCAGGAACCGCCGAAAGCGAAGCCTGGACGCATGTAGTACTGCGACAGGTTCAGGGTCTTGTCCTGGCAGACCACGTCCATCACTTCGCGGCCGTCGACGCCGACAGCCTTGGCGATGTTGCCGATCTCGTTGGCGAAGGTCACCTTGGTGGCGTGCCATACGTTGCAGGTGTACTTGATCATCTCGGCAACGGCGATGTCCTTGCGGATGATCGGCGCGTCGAGTTCTTCGTACAGCGATTGCAGAACGTCGCCCGATGCTTTGTCGAACTCACCGATCACGGTCATCGGCGGCTGGTCGTAGTCGGCAATCGCGGTGCTTTCACGCAGGAACTCAGGGTTCACGGCCACGCCGAAATCAACGCCGGCCTTCTTGCCGGAGCAGTCTTCGAGAATCGGGATGACCACGTTGGCCACGGTGCCCGGCAACACTGTGCTGCGCACCACGATGGTGTGGCGGGTGGACTTGTCACGCAGGACAAAACCGATCTCGCGGCACACGGCTTCGATGTAGTTCAGCTCCAGGTCGCCGTTCTTCTTGCTCGGCGTGCCGACGCAGATCATCGACAGGTCGGTGTCGCGAATCGCCTCGGCGAAATTGGTGGTGCCACGCAGGCGACCGGTCTGGATACCTTGCGCCAGAAGTTCACCCAGGCCTGGTTCAACGATTGGCGATTTGCCCGCGTTGATCATATCGATCTTGTCTTTGGCAACATCGACGCCAACGACGTCATGACCCCGTGCAGACAGGCAACCGGCACACACTGCGCCAACGTAACCCAAACCAAATATGCTGATGCGCATCGAAATTACCTCGTTATCAAGCTTGTGTTTTACCAAGCCATTAGATGGCCGGAGTTAATGTTTTCAGCGGTCAAAGTGCACTCGGAAGTGCGGCTTACAGGCGCAGCTGTGCCGTGTGCTGGCATAAAAGTTCCGAGTGTCTAAATAAGTGCACTCAAGGTGTGCGCAACTAGGCCTTGTTGTTATGACTTGCCCTGTTATGCAGCCACCCCCCCCTGTTCAGAGGGTGTTCGTGCACGGGTGCTGCGCGCTCGATCTCAGGCAGATAGCCCGTGGATCAAGCGGTTGGGTGCTCGGGTGAGCACGTTTATAGGGGCGCGGCCTTGGCCTTGTAGGGGATAGTGTTAATGCGTTATCTCCTGTCCGCTTGATGTTGCCCAAATCAGGGATTAGTTGGCGAAAGTTTGTATTGCAACTTCGCTACATGAATCACTTCTCTGCGTAAGTTATCTCGTACAGTCTCGGCGAGAATCGTTACCGGTGGTATGAGCGGTGCATTTGGACATAGTTCCAGCCCGCCCATCGCGAAATCTGAAATTTTTTGAAATATTGAGAAAGATGGCACTGCTCTCATTTTGATAGCACTTGCCGTTTCGCCCTTTATATATAGGCGGATCGTCGGAGGGGATATTTTTGTGCCACTACTGTTAAAAAAAGTCAGTGCCACTACGTAAAAAAATGATTGAAGTCGAGTGAAACTAAAGTTAGAAAAATGATCGATGGTTTTTTGGCGCCAATTGACTGGCGAACTGGCGGGGAGATTGTCGGACGATCAGTGACGGCGCAGGAGGGGGGTTGACCCTTCCTGCGCGGTGCTTGCGCATCACTCTGGTGCGTGGTCGCGCAGGAACACCAGACTGTCCGGTTTTGACTGCTCGGCGCTGTAACGATAGCCCTGCACATCAAAGTTTTTGAGCGCTGCCGGGTCGTCGATGCGTTCTTCGATGACGAAGCGACTCATCATGCCTCGGGCCTTTTTCGCATAGAAGCTGATGATCTTGTACTGACCGTTCTTGAGGTCCTTGAACTCGGTATTGATAATGCGCGCGTTCAAGGCGCTGCGTTTGACCGCCGAGAAATACTCGTTGGACGCGAGGTTGAGCAATACGTCGTCACCTTGATCGGCCAGGGCTTCGTTCAACCATTCGCTGATCCGCGTGCCCCAGAAGGCGTACAGGTCCTTGCCACGGGCATTGGCCAGTTTGGTGCCCATTTCCAGCCGATACGGTTGCATCAAATCCAGTGGGCGCAGCAGGCCGTACAAGCCCGACAGCATGCGCAGGTGTTGCTGGGCGTAATCGAAATCGGCTTCGCTGAAGGTTTGCGCATTCAGCCCGGTGTACACATCGCCCTTGAACGCCAGTAGCGCCTGCTTGGCGTTATCCGGAGTGAAGGCGGGTGTCCAGCTGCCGAAGCGCGCAGCGTTGAGGCCACCGATTTTGTCGGAGACGTGCATCAACTCGCTGATCTGCGCCGGCGTCAGGTCGCGCAGCTGCATGATCAGTTCCTGGGAGTGGTCCAGATACTGCGGCTGGGTAAAGCGCTGCGTCGCCGGCGGTGTTTCGTAGTCGAGGGTCTTGGCGGGGGAAATCACCATCAGCATGAAGTCGTCTCCTTTAATCGTGGCGGCGATTCTAGGGGGTTGGCCTCAATGACTCCAGCTATCAAGGTGATAGGTGATCGATGGTTTGCCAGGATGGGCTTCTGTGGCGAGGGAGCTTGCTCGCGCTCGAGCGCGAAGCGGTCGCAAGAGGGGGCACGTATTTAGCCTGGCGGAATGAGGTCGCCGGGTTGGGTCTGCTTCGCAGCCCAGCGGGAGCAAGCTCCCTCGCCACAATGAGTCGGCTTGGCTGCGGGAGCAAGCTCCCTCGCACAAGGCGTTCGGCTTGGCTGCGGGAGTTGCGGTCGGATCAGCTATAGTGCCGCGCGGGTTTTGTTATGGAGACATCCCATTGCGCATTGTTTTTCTACTCTCGGCCTGGCTTTTGAGCTTCGGCGCCCTGGCGGCGCCGGGCGACGTGGCGACGCTCGATCGCAGCACCTGGCCGGAACAACTCGGCAACCCGACATTGTTCGATGTCGCCTCGCGTGCGGAAATCCTCATGTTCGCCAGTGTGCTGCTGGCCAGCGAGTCCCTCGACGAACCCGCGTTGGCCCAGCGTTTGGGCTTGCGCACGATCAATCTGGACTCGGTCAACCGGGTTCGCCAACGCCTGTGGCAGCGCTTGCTTGCCAATTACAATTTCGCTCAACAGAGCTGCGATCAGGATGCGTCCTTCTGTTTCCTGGTCGAGGACATGCCCACCCTGCGTGAACAAGCCGCCAAGTTCCAGATCAGCGAAGACAGCTACTACACCCGTTGGGCGGAACCGAGTCGTGCGTTCCATGGCCAGTACCTCGACGAGCAACTGCGCAAGGCTGCGCTCTTCCCGCAGACCAGCAGCGAAGTCGATCGTTTTGGTGACTTTGAGCGCAACGGCGAGGCAATGCATGACCGGTTGTTTTTGCTGACGTTCGACAGCGCGGCCAATGCAGCACCGGATAACACGGCCTGGGTCAGCGAATACCTGCGCAAGGCCAACATGAGCGGCACGTTCTTCGTGCTCGGCAGGGACATCCAGGCCCGGCTGACGGAGCGTTCGGTCGCCAGCCTGCAATCGACGTACTCGGCCCAATGCGTCGGTGTGCAAGGCTGGGAGTTTCGTTCCCACAGCCACTGGCAGGACTGGCAGGACTCTGTGCGGCGCAGTGTCGAGCTGATCAAAGGCAAGCTGCCGGAAAATTTTGTGCCGCTGTTTCGCCCGCCCGATGGTCAGCGCCGCGCCGATGCCGAAGGTTTCTTCAAGGCTCAGGGCTTGCAGGTGGCGCTATGGGATATCGATGCCCAGGACGGCGCAGGCAAACTCAAGGCCAATCAGAGCGCACAGCGGGTGCTGACCTTGATGCTGCTGTGGCGTCATGGCGTGATCAATTTCAATGTGAAGCAGGATGGCGTGAAAACGGCGCTGCCTTGGCTGATGACGCAAACGTCGCAAAGCGGGATCGGTTGGGAAGACTGTCAGAGCGGGTTTCGCTGAAAAGGTCAAAACCCCGTAAACATTGGGCAAAAGGCGATTTCAGGAGGGGATTCGTTGCAGGTTGATCTCCGACTTTAAACGGGTGATGGCAGTCCGCCAAGCGCTTTTCGTCACTCTGAAAAATAAACTTCAAAAAAACGTCAAAGTGCTTTTTTCTGTCATGGGTTTTGGAGTATTACGAAGACAGACCGCCGAAACCTGCAACACAGGTGGCGTCTCCCAAGACCCAGTTTGTGTGCAGTTCACTTGACTCCTCGCAGGTGAATTCGGTGGCCACTTCGAGGCGCAGCACTGTCATGGTACTGCGTCGACTGGCTCCCACAAAGGTGACCGAGTATGGATGATCACGGACGTAGCTCTTCTTCCAACCAGCCAATCCTTTATGTACTCGATACCAACGTATTGATTCACGATCCAAACGCCCTGCTTAATTTCGAAGAACACCACGTCGCCATCCCGATGACCGTGCTGGAAGAGCTGGACAAGCTCAAGAGCGGCCATCACAGCGTTGCCGCCGAATGCCGTCAGGCGATCCGGCTGATCGACAAGACCCTGGGCGATGCCTCACCCGAGGACGTTGAGCAGGGCGTGCCGATTCAGCGGGGCAAGGGCGGGCCGAAAGGTTTGCTGTCAATTCTGATGAGTAAGCGTGCCGAGCCCAGCATCATTCTGCCCGAGCATCTGAA
The DNA here is from genome assembly GCF_004307665.1 of Pseudomonas sp. Sample_16. Classification (NCBI taxonomy): domain Bacteria; kingdom Pseudomonadati; phylum Pseudomonadota; class Gammaproteobacteria; order Pseudomonadales; family Pseudomonadaceae; genus Pseudomonas; species Pseudomonas sp. Sample_16. The sequence goes on along the minus strand of NZ_RCOB01000146.1, from coordinate 11,296 downwards.
CGACAATAAAATCATCAACCAGTTGATCGATCTGCATACCCACGACCCGAAAAAACCTGTCGTGCTGGTCACCAAAGACATCAACATGCGCCTCAAAGCTCGCGCGTGCGGGATCGCGGCCGAGGACTACAGCACCGACCAACTGGTCGACGATGTGTCGCTGCTGCCCAACGGCTACCACAACATGACGGGCTCCTTCTGGGATCTGGTGAGCAAGGTCGAGACTCGTCAGGGGCATGGTCGCACCTGGCATCAGGTGAAGCTGATCGACAATTTGCCAGCGGTGCACATCAACGAGTTCATCATTGATGAGCAGGGCTTTGTCGGCTGGATCAAGGAGATTGAGAACGACCAGCTGCTGATTCTGGACTTGCACCAGGAACCGCTGTTGCATCAGGAGGCTTGGGGTCTCAAACCGCGTGACATCTATCAGAGCCTGGCGCTTTTCGCCTTGCTCGATCCGGACATCCACCTGGTCAACCTGTCCGGTGCTGCCGGTTCCGGTAAAACCATTCTGGCACTGGCGGCTGCGATCGAGCAGACCATGGTCAGCAAGCGTTACCGGCGGATCATCGCCACCCGCAGCGTGCAGGGCCTGGACCAGGAAATCGGTTTCCTGCCCGGCACTGAAGCGGAAAAAATGGAGCCGTGGCTGGGCGCCATCACCGACAACCTCGAAGCCTTGCACATGGATGACGAAAGCACCCATGGCAGCGTCGACTACATCCTCAGCAAAGTGCCGTTGCAGTTCAAATCCCTCAACTACATTCGGGGCCGCAGCTTCCAGCAGAGTCTGATCCTGATCGATGAATGCCAGAACCTCACGCCGCACCAGATGAAAACCATCATCACCCGTGCCGGCGCCGGTTCGAAAGTGGTGTGCCTGGGCAACCTGGCGCAAATCGACACCCCTTACCTGTCCGCGACCAGTTCCGGGCTGACCTACCTCACTGAGCGCTTCAAGGATTTCCCGAACGGGGTGCACATCACCCTGCAAGGGGTGCCTCGTTCGATCCTGGCCGAATACGCCGAATCGCATTTGTAATCCTTCACCCAAACCGGGCGGCCGACAAAGCCGCCCGGATTCTTATGCCCGACATATAACCCCTGTAGGAGCGAGCCTGCTTGCGATGGACGTGAACGATAATGCGTGTTGCCTGAATGACCACGTTGTTCTTGCGTTTTTCGCGAGCAGGCTCGCTCCTACAGGGGGACGTCCGATAATCGTGCGTGCGGAAAATTGACCCGCAGGTTTACAATCGACGCTCCTGATCAGGAGTAATCCCGTGCTGACTCATCTCGATTCCCAAGGTCGCGCCAACATGGTCGACGTCACTGAAAAAGCCGTGACGTTCCGTGAGGCGACGGCCCAAGCGCTGGTGCGCATGCTCCCCGAAACCCTGCAAATGATCGTCAGTGGCGGTCACCCCAAGGGTGATGTATTTGCGGTAGCGCGCATTGCCGGCATTCAGGCGGCGAAGAAAACCAGTGATTTGATTCCGCTGTGCCACCCGCTGATGCTCACGGGTGTGAAAGTCGAGCTCAGTGCCGAAGGTGACGACAGCGTGCGAATTGTCGCGCGCTGCAAATTGTCCGGGCAGACCGGTGTCGAAATGGAAGCCCTGACCGCCGCCAGCGTCGCGGCGCTGACGATCTACGACATGTGCAAGGCCGTGGATCGCGGCATGACCATTGAAAGCGTACGCTTGCTGGAAAAAGTCGGCGGCAAGAGCGGGCATTTTCAGGCGGACCCGTCATGAATATCACTGTGAAATTTTTTGCCCGGTATCGGGAAGCATTGGGTGTGGATTCGGTAAACGTCGAGGGCAACTTCGCCACCGTCGATGACGTGCGAGTGTTGTTGGCCCAGCGCGACGGCGCCGAGGTGCTCCGCGAGCAGAATCTGATGTGCGCGCGCAATGAAGACCTTTGCCAGCTCGACGAACCGGTCAGCGACGGCGATGAAGTGGCGTTTTTTCCGACCGTGACCGGAGGTTGAATCTTGGCCATTCGTGTGCAATCCACGGCGTTTGATCCCGGCGCTGAAGTCAACGCCATGCACGATGCGAATGTCGGCGTCGGCGCGGTGGTGAGTTTTGTCGGTTACGTTCGCGACTTCAATGACGGCCTCGATGTGGCCGGAATGTTCCTCGAACACTATCCTGGCATGACCGAAAAAGCCTTGGGCAAGATCGCCCTCGAAGCCGAGCAGCGCTGGCCGTTGCTCAAGCTGCAAGTGTTGCACCGCATCGGCGCGCTGGAACCGGGTGAGCCGATCGTCTTCGTTGGCGCCGCCAGCGCCCACCGCCAGGCGGCGTTCGATGCCTGCGCCTTTGTCATGGACTACCTGAAAACCCGCGCGCCGTTCTGGAAGAAGGAAAATACCAGCGACGGACCGCGCTGGGTGGAAGGGCGTGACAGCGATCATGCTGCGGCGGATCGCTGGAAGCAGTAATTGCTGTAGCGTCCTTCAGTCAATCATCGCGGGCAAGCCTTGCTCCTAAAAGTTTCGCGCCGTCCCATCATGACGCGAAACCTGTAGGGGCGAGGCTTGCCCGTGAAGGGGCCATCTGCATCGCCAACGACTCATCTATTTACCACCCGACCACCGGCCGGCACGGGCTGCATTTGTCCGATTGACGATCTATACATAAAAGTCCAGTATGGAATTATAAGTACAAAAAAGGCTTTGCCCTGTTTCTGCTCTTTCTTCTGTCTTGCCAAACCAACAACAACCCGCGAGAGAACGAACATGAAGAAATTCCCCCTCATCACCGGTCTGGCCCTGAGCCTGTTGGCGTGCAGCTCTGTATTTGCCGCCGAGAAAACCTTGCGCATCGGTATCGAAGCGGCATATCCACCGTTCGCTTCGAAAACCGAAAAAGGCGAGATTGTGGGTTTTGACTACGACATCGGCAACGCCCTGTGTGCGCAGATGAAGGTCAAGTGTGTGTGGGTCGAAGGCGAGTTCGACGGTCTGATTCCTTCCCTGAAAGTGAAGAAAATCGACATGGCCCTGTCGTCCATGACCATCAACGAAGATCGCAAGAAGTCAGTCGATTTCACCCACAAGTACTACTTCACTTCATCGCGTCTGGTGATGAAAGAAGGTGCGGTGGTGGACGACCAGTACGCCAGCCTCAAGGGCAAGACCGTCGGAGTGCAGCGCGCCACCACCACGGACCGTTATGCCACCGAGGTGTTTGAACCTAAGGGCATCAACGTCAAGCGTTACGGCAACAACGAAGAGATCTACATGGACCTGGCGGCCGGTCGTCTCGATGCGATTTTTGCCGATACCATTCCACTCAATGACTTCCTGATGATGCCGCGCGGCAAGGGCTATGCGTTTGTCGGGCCAGAGCTGAAAGACCCGAAATACGTGGGCGAGGGCGCGGGGATTGCAGTGCGCAAGGGCAATACCGAACTGGTTAGCCAACTGAATACAGCCATCGACGGTATTCGGGCGAATGGCGAGTATCAGAAAATTTCCGAGAAGTACTTCAAATCCGATATCTACGGCGACTGATAGATCGCTTTCGCGGGCAAGCCCGCTCCCACATTGTCTGCGCCGTGCACACATATGTGATCACCGCAGAATCTGTGGGAGCTGGCTTGCCAGCGATGAGGTTGGAACTGCCAATGCAGATCTCTAACCCTTCAATTCCTTCAAATGCTTGTACACCGTCGCCCGTCCCATGTTCAGCACATTGGCGACATAGTTCGACGAGCTCTTGCCCTTGAAGGCACCTTCGGCATGCAGGGCCAGCACCAGCTCGCGTTTGTGGTCGCGGGTCAGCAGGTTCAGGCTCAGCTGGCGCTCGCGCAGCCAGGCGTGGAGGAAGGTGTTGATCCGTTCCTGCCAGTCATCGCGGAACAGTGAGTCCGGTTGCGGGATCAGCTTGGTCGGCGACAGGAACAGGTCCAGCGCGGTCTTGGCGTTTTCGAACAGCGAAATATTCAGGTTGATGCACAGCACGGCCAGCGGGTGACCTTCGCTGTCGCGCAGTACCGTGCTGAGACTGCGAATCTTCTGTCCATCCCAATTCAGCTTTTCGTACGGCCCGATGTTTCGTTCGCTGACGTCGTCGCTGAGCATGTCCTCCAGTGCGGAGTCGTCGCCGATTTCCCGTTTCGACAGGTTGTTGGCGATGTAGTCGACCTTTTGCGTGCGCAGGTCGTGCAGCACCACCTCGGCATGGGGAAAGAACAACGTGGCGATGGCATCGGCGATCGCATGGAAGTTATCCAGGGACGAGTCGTTCAGGGCCGGGTCATTTTCTGGGGCGTTCATGGGGTGCGGCTCTTCATACAGTAGAACTCCGGGCAACTTCAGCGCCCCGCAATACGGAGCTCTGAAAGTGTGCCGCAATCATGTCGGCGCGTCACCTGAGGTGGTGAATCAACCCAGACGAGCGAGGGAGAGCATTTCGGCGCTCAGACCGAAGCGGGTCAGTTGTTCGGGCAGGGCTTCACCACGGACCAGCGCGGCACTGGCCTGACCCATCGCGGGTGAGGTCTGGATGCCATAACCCCCTTGAGCCGCCACCCAGAACAGCCCCGGCACCTGCGGATCGAAACCCGAGAGCAAGTCGCCATCACTGACGAAGCTGCGCAGGCCGGCCCAGGTGCGGGTCGGGCGGCGGATTGTCAGGGTGGTGGCTTCTTCGATCTGGTAGATGCCCATGGCGATGTCCAGCTCTTCAGGCTGCACGTCGTGGGGTTCAACCGGGTCGGCGTTGGCCGGCGAGCCGAGGAACATCCCGGCGTCGGGTTTCATATAGAAGGACTCGTCGAGGCTGACCAGCATCGGCCAATGATGGATATCCACACCCTCGGGGCCAGCGAAAATGAACGCGGCCCGGCGTTTCGGTTGCAGGCCCAGTGGTTGTGCACCGGCTAGCGTGCCGATCTTGTCGGCCCACGCGCCCGCAGCATTGATGATGAGGGGAGCGCTGAAAGTCTGGCTGTTGGTTTGCACCTGCCAGGCACCGTCGGTATCACGGCTCAGGCCGAGCACTTCAGTGTCGGTGTGCACTTCGCCGTTATTGCGACGGATGCCACGCAAGTAACCCTGATGCAGGGCGTCGGTGTCGATGTCGCTGGCGGTCGGGTCGTAGATGGCGCCGTGGACTTTTTCCCGGCGCAGGATCGGCAGGCGTACACAGGCCTCCTCGGCGCTGAGCAATTGCATCTCCGGGACCGTGGCTTTGGCGCTCAGGTATTGATTGTTCAATTCGGCCGGATCACCGGTGAAGTCCACGGTCATTTCACCGCGCGGCGTCAGCAGCGGGTGCTCGCAGAAACCGCTGGGCGGGTTGTCGAAAAAATCCCGGCTGGCCTGGGTCAATGCACGAACCTGTGGGGTGCCGTAAGCCGCGGTGTACAGCGCAGCGGAACGTCCGGTGGAGTGATAGGCCGGATGGGATTCACGCTCGAGTACCACCACTCGCCCGTGCTGCGACAGCCAGAAGCCCGTGGAGGCGCCGGCAATTCCGCCGCCGATGATGATGAAGTCTGCCTGGCTCATGAACGTCTCCTGTAGGGGCGCAATTGCCGAAATGGTTGAAAACTCCTGTAGGAGCAAAGCTTGCTCGCGATGACGCCAGCACATTCAACATGAGTGTTGACTGACATGCCGTCATCGCGAGCAAGCTTTGCTCCTACGGGTTTATCTGATGTCAGGGGTGAGACGGTAAATGGCATTGGCCAGCGCAATGTCTTCAAGGCCCAGGCCAATCGAGCGGAAGAACACGTGACGGTCGTAAACGGGACGCGCCACCTTCTCGCTGAGCAGATCCGCCAGGTCGCCGACGATCGCGTTTTTGTCCCAGCCATGCTGCTCGCCGGCGATCAGCATTTCACCGGCCGAGCCTGGGGTGGTCAGGTGATAGTCACAGAACACCTGCATGTCATTGAGGCTCTGTGGTGGCACTTCGTGGGCACGAGGAGCATTGGTGCTGATCGAGGTGATCAGCGCCGGTTTGTTCAGGTTTGACGGGTCGATCACCGGGCCGGCCGATGAGGTGCAGAGCATGATCACATCCGCGTCCTGGATAGCCGTTTCGCGGCTGTCGACGATCTTCAGACGAGGTTCGATGCTCTTGAGCTGGCTCATGGTTTGCGCATCTTCGCTCAGGCCTGGCGAGTACAGGCTGATACTCTGCCAGTCGCGCAGGTTTTTCGCGTAATGCAGGTGCGCTTGAGCAACCTTGCCGCTGCCGATGATCGCCAGGCGAGTCACGTTCAAAGGTGCAAGTGCATCGACCGCCACCACGGTAGTCGCGGCGGTGCGCGCCGTGGTCAGTTCGCCGGCATCACACAACAGCAGCGGCTGACCGGTCTGCATCGACATCAGCAGGGTCCAGGCGGTCACCAACGGCCCCTGTTCGCGCACGATGTAGGGCGACGTCTTGACGCCGTAAACACCGTCTTGCGCCAGCACGCCCAAGTAGTTGATGAAGTCGCCCGCGCCATTCGGAAACTCCACAAGATGCTGCGCCGGTTGCACGGCTTGTCCGGCGGCCAGGTCGCGAAACAGTTTGCGCATGATCTGCGGCACGTCGATCTGTGTCAGCAAATCGCGAGCCTGGGCTTGGGTGATCACATGAGGCGTACTGGACATGGGCGGCTCCGGACATGGAAGTAAACTAATTTGTCTATTATGGACTTTTTGTTTTAACGAGCAAGCCCTGTCGAAAAAGCCGGACGAAAAAAAAGCGCAGTCCGTTTCCGGCTGCGCCTTTTTTGCACGTTGTCCGTTACGGACGCTTGCGCTCAACCGCCCGCAACAGATGCGTCGGTGGTGTTTCACAGCTGATTTTCTTGCCCAACAGCGCCTCGATGGACGGTAGCTGGTAGGAGTCATCTTCACCGGCAAAGCTGATGGACACCCCATCAGCACCGGCGCGACCGGTACGACCGATGCGGTGCACGTAGTCGTCCGGGACTTCCGGCAGGGTGAAGTTGATCACGTGGCTGATGCCGTCGATGTGAATACCGCGACCGGCAACATCGGTAGCAACCAGTACGCGAATCTTGCCTTCGCGGAAGCCTTCCAGAGTCTTGATGCGCTTGTGTTGCGGCACATCGCCGGACAGTTGCGCAGCGTTGATGCCATCGCGCACCAGGCGTTCTTCAATGCGCCGCACTTCATCCTTGCGGTTGGCAAATACGATTACCCGTTCCCAACCGTTGTCGTTGACCAGGTTGTAGAGCAGTTTGTATTTGTCGGCACCGGCCACGGCGTAGATGTGCTGCTCGACGTTTTCGCTGGCCACGTTGGTGACTTCGATTTCGACGATCGCAGGATCAGTGGTCCATTGCTTGGCCAGGTTCATCACGTCTTCAGTGAAGGTCGCGGAGAACAGCAGCGTCTGACGCTCGGCCTTTGGCGGCGTCTGGCGAATGATCTGGCGCACTTGCGGGATGAAGCCCATGTCGAGCATGCGGTCGGCTTCGTCGAGCACCATCACTTCGACCATGTCCAGGTGCACGTCGCCACGCTGGTTGAAGTCCAGCAGACGGCCGGGAGTGGCCACCAGAATGTCGCAGTGGCGGGCTTCGAGGTGCTTGAGCTGCTTGTCGAAGTCCATGCCGCCGACGAACGTCATGACATTGAGCCCGGTGTACTTGGTCAGGTCGGCGGCGTCCTTGGCGATCTGGACGACCAGTTCGCGGGTCGGGGCGATGATCAAGGCCCGCGGCTCACCCATGTAGCGCTCTTTCGGCGGTGGGGTTTGCAGCAGCTGGGTGATGATCGAAATCAGGAACGCCGCGGTTTTACCGGTACCGGTTTGCGCCCGACCGATGGCGTCTTTACCGGCGAGGGTGAAACCCAGTACTTGCGCCTGGATCGGCGTGCAATACGGGAAGCCCAGGTCCTGAATGGCGTGCATCAGTTCAGGAGCGAGTTTGAAATCGTGGAAGCGGGTTTTGCCTTCCTGGGGTTCGACGACGAAGTCTTCGAGTTTCCAGGGAATGACCGGGGCTTTTGGCTTCGGTTCACGGCGGGGTTTAACGGGTTTCGGGGTTTCGCTGCGCGGTTGCTCGGCGGCGGTTTGCGCAACAGGCTCGGCGGCCGGCGCGCTCTTGGGCTCGTGTTTCGGTGCCGCTACAGGGGCGGTCCGGCCAGGCTGTTTACCGTCGGTGCGGTGGCCGGGAGTGTGAGACGGAGCGCTGGGGACTGGCGCGAGTTGCTCAGTCTCGCTTTTACCGAACATTTTCTTGAGTGCTTTGAGCACGGTCATCTCATCAATTGGTTAAGGAATGTACGCCGGCCAGTGTAATGCAAGAAACGGGCGCGGCGTAGTGGGATGGATCAAAGGGCTGTTTTAAGCAAAAAATCGCAGGAAAGTTCAACGCAAGCGTTCGGCAAGCCAGACACCAAGGTCGCGGATCTCTTCGGGTAACACTTCGTGACCCATTGGGTATTCCTGCCATGTCACGGTGACACCACGCTGCTTCAAATGCTCGTAGGCGCTGCGGCCCATCGAGTTTTGCACTACATCGTCGTACTGGCCATGCAAGCACAGCACCGGAATACGCTGCTGACTGGCGGACAGCTCCAGTTCGTCACTGAAGGTCGGGGCATAAGTGGAGAGGGCTAGTACGCCACCCAACGGTCCCTGCCATTTCAGGAAAGCGGTGTGCAAGACCACCGCGCCACCTTGGGAGAAACCGGCCAGGAAAATGCGCGAGGCGTCTATTCCGATGGCTCGCTGCGTGTCGATCAACTTAATGATTTTTTGTGCGGACTCTTCCAGCTGCTCACGGTTGATCGCGCGAGCCGGACTCATGGCCAATATGTCGTACCAGCTGGGCATCTCGTAGCCACCATTGATGGTGACCGCACAGGTTGGCGCCTGAGGCAGAACGAAGCGTGTGCTCAACAAGGTTTCCTGCAGGGCTTCAGCCACGGGCAGGAAGTCATAGCGATCGGCGCCCAGGCCGTGGAGCCAGATCACGCAGGCGTCTGCGGGCTTGACGGGTTCTAGGATCAAGGGCTCGGTCATGTTTGCTCCAATATTGTGCATGCGCTCTCATTCAGTGCGAGGGGTGAGTGCGTGTCTGGTTGATCAGTTACGAAGATGTCGCAAGGTTACAAGTTTTGCTATTGACCTGTCGCTTAACCGCTTAAGCGGGCGGTGTGGTACGGGCTTTGCTATAGGGAAGCGCGTATGAAGAATCCCACAACTGTCGGTAACACTATCAGGCCATTGTTGGCAGTGGGATAGCAAAAAATCCGGTAATGGATGTTCGCCAGTGGCCGCTACGGGCTTCGCGAACGTGAAAGGGCTACAGCCCGTTCGGCCGATTGGTGAGAAGTGAGTTGTCCATGATGTGGATTTTCTCCTACTAGACTCATGGCTACGGTCCTACGTCGGTTGACCCTAAAAAAAACCAACACGGGTCAACAACGCCTCAAAAGGGTGCGACAGGACTCACGCTCCGACACAACAAGAGCAAAACTGGAGGTTTGAATGAAGATGTTGAAATCCACCCTGGCAGTCGTGACTGCAGCCGCAGTACTCGGCGTCAGTGGGTTCGCTCAGGCGGGCGCGACCCTGGATGCAGTGCAGAAGAAAGGTTTTGTACAGTGCGGCGTCAGCGATGGCCTGCCTGGTTTCTCGGTTCCAGACGCCACCGGCAAGATCGTCGGTATCGATGCTGACTACTGCCGTGCCGTGGCCGCTGCGGTATTCGGCGACGCGACCAAGGTCAAGTTCAGTCAGTTGAACGCCAAAGAGCGCTTCACCGCGCTGCAGTCCGGCGAAATCGACATTCTGTCGCGCAACACCACCATGACCAGCTCCCGTGACGCAGGCATGGGTCTGAAATTCCCGGGCTTCATCACTTACTACGATGGCATCGGCTTCCTGGTAAACAACAAGCTGGGCGTCAAGAGCGCCAAAGAGCTGGATGGCGCGACCATCTGCATCCAGGCCGGTACCACCACCGAGCTGAACGTTTCCGACTACTTCCGTGGCAACGGTCTGAAATACACCCCGATCACTTTCGACACCTCCGACGAAAGCGCCAAGTCGCTGGAATCCGGTCGTTGCGACGTGCTGACCTCCGACAAGTCCCAACTGTTCGCCCAGCGCAGCAAGCTGGCTTCGCCGAAAGACTACGTGGTTCTGCCGGAAACCATTTCCAAAGAACCTCTGGGCCCGGTCGTGCGTAACGGTGACGACGAGTGGCTGGCCATCGTGCGCTGGGTTGGCTACGCCATGCTCAACGCCGAAGAAGCGGGCGTGACGTCGAAAAACGTCGAAGCCGAAGCCAAGGGCACCAAGAACCCGGACGTTGCTCGTCTGCTGGGTACCGACGGTGAGTACGGCAAAGACCTGAAAGTGAAGAAAGACTGGGTCGTACAAATCGTCAAGCAAGTCGGCAACTACGGTGAAGTGTTCGAGAAAAACCTCGGCAAGAGCACTCCGCTGGAAATCGACCGCGGGCTGAACGCTCTGTGGAACGCTGGCGGCATTCAATACGCACCACCAGTGCGCTGATGGTTCTATCACCCGGTGGGCCAACCACCGGGTGATGTTCTGTTCCATTATTTCCGGGGCACTTCATGCAAAATTCAATCGGCGCACCAAAGCAGAGGCTCAGCCTCAGCGATCCACGAGTGCGTGCGTGGGTATTCCAGATCATCACGATTATCGCGGTGGTCTCGCTGGGCTGGTATCTGTTCGATAACACCCAGACCAACCTGCAACACCGGGGCATCACCTCCGGTTTCGACTTTCTGGAGCGCAGTGCCGGTTTCGGCATCGCTCAACATCTGATCGACTACACCGAAGCGGACAGTTACGCCCGGGTGTTTGTCATCGGCCTGCTCAACACCCTGTTGGTGACCTTTATCGGCGTGATCCTGGCGACGATTCTCGGTTTCATCGTCGGCGTGGCGCGGCTGTCGCAGAACTGGATCATCGCCAAACTGGCGACGGTGTATGTGGAAGTATTCCGCAACATTCCGCCGCTGCTGCAGATCCTGTTCTGGTACTTCGCGGTGTTCCTGACCATGCCGGGGCCGCGCAACAGCCACAACTTCGGCGACACCTTCTTCGTCAGCAGCCGTGGCCTGAACATGCCGGCCGCACTCGCCGCTGATGGCTTCTGGGCCTTCGTGGTCAGCATCGTGCTGGCCATTGTCGGCATCGTGCTGATGTGCCGCTGGGCCAACAAGCGCTTCGAAGAAACCGGTGTGCCGTTCCACAAGTTCTGGACTGGCCTGGCGATTGCGCTGGTGATCCCGACCCTGTGCGCGTTGATCTTCGGCGCTCCGCTG
>NZ_RCOB01000194.1:0-9791 GCF_004307665.1 Pseudomonas sp. Sample_16 | reverse complement strand
TGCAAAAACGACAGGGGAATTGCCGAAAGCGTCAATCCGCGACAAAGGGTCGTCGCCAGGCACTGTTGGCGACCTGTTCAAGGCCGTCCGCTTGCGCCAGAATTCGCCGCATCACTGGAATAGAGCGGCGACCTGAATGAAATCCATCCTTGTGGCTTTGGCATTGATTGCGACCGGCGTACACGCAGCGCAGGAGTCCGACGACAATCCCTGCGACAAAGTCGAAAACGACGTCCAGACCCTGGAATGCTCGGCCTTCAGCAAAACCACCGCCGAAGACCTGCTCAGCGAAAACCTCAAGAGCCTGAACGAGCGCATGCAGTCGCTCTACGGCAAGAACCCGTCGCAACTGGCCGACATCACCGCCAAAATCAAGGCCGCCCAAGCCCAATGGCTGAAAACCCGCGACGCCGACTGCGCCGTCGAAGCCTTCCCGGCGACAACCGGCAGCAAGGCGTTCACCATGGCGCAGAACGATTGTGTGGCACGAATGAGTGATGAACGGTCGGAGTTTTTGGAGTCGATTGGGCAGGAATAGTCCTTAATCTTCCGCTGAAAGTTGGAACCGCATCCAGCTTTCAGCATCGTTTTCCCCTCTTCCCACAACACGTTCTGACCTCACCTACACGTATTACTTGAAAGCCCCAACCGATGGGCTTTTCACGCAACATGCTGACAATTGTTGTGAATTGGCCAACTGCAAAATATAAGTAAAGATTCGCAAATCTTATAAAAGACTTATATTCTTCCATGAACAGCATTCACTGGACTCGAAAGGCCGTTAAGCAACTGCTGAAATTGCATTCCGCTCATCAGTGCCAGGTCCGTGATGCAATCACGGCGCTGGCAGACATGCCTGATGTAGGCAATGTCAAAGCACTGGTCGGTCATGACTTCGCCTATAGACTGCGTGTCGGTAACTATCGGGTCATGTTCGATTGGGAGGGCGCGATCAAAGTGGTCAGTATTCAAGAGGTCAAAAAACGCGATGAACGCACCTACTGACATCCAAATCATCAATGACGCCGAAGGCAATCCAGCCTTCGTGGTCATTCCTTATGCGCAATATGTGGCGCAGAAGATCGAACCCGACTTGATCCCTCATGATGTTGTCAGTCGTATCGTCGATGGCGCCACTCCCATCCGCGCCTGGCGCGAACACTTGAACCTTACTCAGGATGAAGTGGCCAAACGCATGGGCATTTCCCAACCGGCTTTCGCTCAGCAGGAAACCGTTGCCAAGCCTCGCAAGGCCACACGCGAAAAAATCGCGGCGGCTTTTGGGATCACCGCCAGTCAACTTGAGCTGTAAGCTTCACGCCATCAGCCAGTCAAGGGATTCAACATGAAAGTCTGTGGCATCGAAATCAAGGGCAGCGAAGCGATCATTGCCGTGGCGTCTCTCGACGGTACGAACCTGGGTCACGTCGCCCTCAATACCAAGAAAATTGCCCTGGACGATGATGACGAGGCGGCCAACGTCAAGTTGTTCGCCGCGCAGGTGGCGTCGTTTGTCCGGGAGAACTCCATCGACCGCATCGCGATCAAGAAGCGCGGCAAGAAAGGCGAATTCGCCGGTGGGCCGACCACGTTCAAGATCGAAGGGGTTTTCCAGTTATTGGAGAATTGCGAGGTGACGCTGCTGTCTCCGCAGACCATCACGGCGCAGTGCAAGAAATTCGGTTTCCAGCTGCCAGAGACGCTGAACAAGTATCAGCATGAGGCTTACAAGGCGGCGTGTTCGGCGCTGATGAAGAAATAACCGGTATTCCTGACAGAACAAATTAACTGTGGGAGCCAGCCCGCTGGCGATGGCGGTGCATCCGTCGATATTTATGTGTCTGCCAGACCGCTATCGCCAGCAGGCTGGCTCCCACAGGTTTTTCGTTGTTTTCAGAATCATGCTTTAGCGGTACGCCTGTCTTCTCGCGGACATCGCTCATATTTCGCCCGATAGCTGCGGGTGAAATACGACGGCGATTCAAAGCCGCAGGCAATGCTCACTTCCAGCACGCTCATGTCGGTCTGGCGCAACAGCTGCCGGGCCTTTTCCAGCCTTAATCGCAGATAGAAATTGCTCGGTGTGTCGTTCAGGTGCAACCGAAACAGTCGCTCCAACTGTCGCCGCGTCACCTTGATCGATTCCGCCAATTCCAGCGTGCTCAGCGGCGGTTCGCTGTGCTGTTCCATCTCGCCGATCACGTGCACCAGCTTCTTGTTGCTGATGCCATAGCGCGTCGCGACTTCCATGCGCTGGTGGTCTTTGCGCGGGCGGATGCGGCCGAGCACGAACTGCTCGCTGACCTGGATCGCCAGTTCCGGGCCATGGGCCTGGGCGATCAAATCGAGCATTAAATCGATGGAAGCGGTGCCGCCAGCGGAAGTGATGCGCCGACGGTCGATCTCGAACAGCTCCTGGGTAACGCTCAGCTGTGGATAGGATTCCTTAAAGGCGTCGATGGCTTCCCAGTGCAGCGTCAGACGATGACCCTCGAGCAGACCCGCTTCGGCGAGGATGAAGCTGCCGGTGTCGATGGCGCCGAGGGTCACGCCTTCGTTGTCCAGGCGGCGCAGCCAGTGCTCCAGCACCGGAGTGGCGAACTTCAACGGTTCGAAGCCGGCGACCACCAACAAGGTCGCGCCTTTTTTCAGTGGCTCCAGCGCCGCATCGGCGTTGACCGACATGCCGTTGCTGGCCAACACCGCCCCGCCATCGGCGCTCAGCACATGCCAGCGATACAACTCGCCACGAAAACGATTGGCGACCCGCAACGGCTCGATGGCCGAGATAAATCCAATGGCCGAGAAACCCGGCATCAACAAGAAATAGAAATCCTGGGACATGGAGCGCACTCGATGGCTAGTAGCGAGAGGGCGGGTAGCGTGAGGACGTTGATACGCCACTTGCCAGCGGCATTCAAGAGGTCAGGTCGCTGCAGTGCAAGAGCTGGTCGCCGCAGTGCGCTTTCATCGGTGCGTTGCTGCGTAACTTGGCATCACCGGCACGCAAAGATGACCGGATCCACAATAATGAAACTGCCGAGGAACCTGAGATGAAACGACTGATCAGCAGCTGTGTTCTTGCACTCAGTGGTACCGCTTTGCTGAGCGCCAGCGTCATGGCCGCCGAACCCGCCTCTTGCCAGAACGTGCGCATGGGCGTGGTGAACTGGACCGACGTCATCGCCACCAGCGCGTTGACCCAGGTATTGCTCGACGGCCTCGGCTACAACACCAAACAAACCAGCGCCTCCCAGCAAATCATCTTCGCCGGGATCCGCGATCAGCGTCTGGACCTGTTCCTGGGTTACTGGAACCCGCTGATGACCCAGACCATTACGCCGTTCGTCGAGGCCAACCAGGTCAAGGTGCTCGAAGCGCCAAGCCTGAAAGATGCCCGCGCCACCCTCGCCGTTCCGACCTACCTCGCCGACAAGGGCCTGAAAACTTTCGCCGACATCGCCAAATTCGAAAAAGAACTGGGCGGCAAGATTTACGGCATCGAGCCTGGTTCGGGGGCCAATACCCAGATCAAGGCGATGATCAGCAAGAACCAGTTCGGCCTTGGCAAGTTCCAGTTGGTCGAGTCCAGCGAGGCCGGGATGCTTGCCGCCGTCGATCGCGCCGTGCGTCGCAAGGAAGCCGTAGTGTTCTTCGGCTGGGCGCCGCACCCGATGAATGTCAACGTGGACATGACCTACCTCTCCGGCAGCGAAAACGCCCTTGGGCCGGACGAAGGCAAGGCCACGGTATGGACCGTCACCGCGCCGAAATACGCCGAGCAGTGCCCGAACATCGGCCGCCTGCTGAGCAACCTGACCTTCTCCGCCGAAGACGAGAGCCGGATGATGCAGCCGCTGCTGGACCACAAGGACGCTTTCGAATCGGCCAAGCAATGGCTCAAGGATCACCCGCAGGACAAGAAACGCTGGCTTGAAGGTGTGACCACTTTCGACGGCAAACCAGCAGCTGAAAACCTGCAGTTGACCAGTAAGTAACCCGCTCCTTTTTCTGAACCGAACCACCGATTCGCAGCCCGACAGGGCTGCGAGCGGAACCACCACGCCTGAAGGAACCCGCCTCATGAACCACGACGTCATCATCACCTGCGCACTCACCGGTGCTGGCGACACGACCGCCAAGAGCCCACACGTGCCGGTCACCCCGAAACAGATTGCCGCTGCCGCCGTGGAAGCGGCCAAGGCCGGCGCCACCGTCGTGCACTGCCATGTGCGCGACCCGCAGACCGGCAAGTTCAGCCGTGACGTGGCGCTGTACCGCGAAGTGATGGAGCGCATCCGCGAGGCTGACGTCGACATCATCGTCAACCTCACCGCCGGCATGGGCGGCGACCTGGAAATCGGCGCCGGCGAGAACCCGATGGAGTTCGGCCCGAACACCGACCTGGTCGGACCGCTGACCCGCCTGGCCCACGTCGAAGAACTGCTGCCGGAAATCTGCACCCTCGATTGCGGCACCCTGAACTTCGGTGATGGCGACACCATTTACGTGTCCACCCCGGCCCAGCTGCGCGCTGGCGCCAAACGCATTCAAGAGCTGGGCGTTAAGCCTGAGCTGGAAATCTTCGACACCGGTCACCTGTGGTTCGCCAAGCAAATGATCAAGGAAGGCTTGCTCGACAATCCGCTGTTCCAGTTGTGCCTGGGTATCCCGTGGGGCGCCCCGGCGGACACCACCACCATGAAAGCCATGGTCGACAACCTGCCTGCAGACGCCGTCTGGGCTGGCTTCGGCATCGGCCGCATGCAAATGCCGATGGCGGCGCAAGCGGTGTTGCTGGGCGGCAACGTGCGTGTCGGCCTGGAAGACAACCTGTGGCTGGACAAGGGCGTACTGGCGACCAACGGCCAATTGGTCGAACGCGCCAGCGAAATCCTCAGCCGCCTCGGCGCCCGCGTACTGACCCCGGCTGAAGGCCGCAAGAAAATGGGCCTGACCCAGCGCGGTTAACCATCTGCATAAAACCTGTAGGAGCAAAGCTTGCTCGCGATGATGTCGGTACATCCAACGCATTGTCTGCGACTTTAATGCCGCTATCGCGAGCAAGCTTTGCTCCTACGGGGTTCATCGAATCTTTCAGGAAATCACCATGAGCTTTATCACCGAAATCAAAACCTTCGCCGCGCTGGGCAGCGGTGTCATCGGCAGCGGTTGGGTATCCCGCGCCCTCGCCCACGGCCTCGACGTGGTGGCCTGGGATCCGGCGCCCGGTGCCGAAGCCGCATTGCGCAAGCGTGTCGCCAATGCCTGGGGCGCACTGGAAAAACAGGGTCTGGCACCCGGTGCCTCGCAGGATCGCCTGCGTTTTGTCTCGACCATTGAAGAATGTGTTCGCGACGCCGATTTCATCCAGGAAAGTGCCCCGGAACGCCTTGAGCTGAAACTGGACCTGCACAGCAAGATCAGCGCCGCCGCCAAGCCCAATGCCCTGATTGGCTCCAGCACCTCGGGCTTGTTACCCAGCGAGTTTTACGAGAGCTCGACTCACCCGGAACGCTGCGTAGTGGGTCACCCGTTCAACCCGGTTTACCTGTTGCCATTGGTGGAAGTCGTCGGCGGCAAAAACACGGCACCCGAAGCCGTGCAAGCGGCGATGAAGGTCTACGAATCACTCGGCATGCGCCCGCTGCACGTGCGCAAGGAAGTGCCAGGGTTCATAGCCGACCGTCTGCTTGAAGCGCTGTGGCGTGAGGCGCTGCACCTGGTCAACGACGGCGTGGCAACCACCGGCGAGATTGACGACGCGATCCGTTTTGGCGCGGGTCTGCGCTGGTCATTCATGGGCACGTTCCTGACCTACACGCTCGCCGGCGGCGATGCCGGTATGCGCCACTTCATGTCGCAGTTCGGCCCGGCGTTGCAGTTGCCATGGACCTATCTGCCGGCCCCCGAACTGACTGACAAGCTGATCGACGATGTGGTCGATGGCACCAGCGATCAGTTGGGCAAGCACAGCATTTCGGCGCTGGAGCGCTATCGTGATGATTGTCTGCTGGCGGTGCTTGAGGCGGTGAAGACCACCAAAGAGAAGCACGGGATGAGTTTCAGCGAGTGATGTGTTGATCGTTCCCACGCTCTGCGTGGGAATGCAGCCCGGGACGCTCCGCGTCCCAACGACGTGACGCAGAGCGTCACAGGAGGCGTTCCCACGCAGAGCGTGGGAACGATCGTGCCTGGAGATAAACATGCCCACCCTCACCACCTACCAGACCAGAATCATCCCCGACTGGGTCGACTACAACGGCCATCTGCGCGATGCCTTTTACCTGTTGATTTTCAGCTACGCCACCGATGCCCTGATGGATCGCCTCGGCATGGACAGCAACCATCGAGAAGCCAGCGGCAACTCGTTGTTCACCCTGGAATTGCACCTCAATTACCTGCACGAGGTGAAGCTCGATGCCGATGTCGAAGTGCATACCCGGATCATCGCCCACGACAGCAAACGCCTGCACCTCTACCACAGCCTGCATCGGGTCGGTGATGACACAGAGCTGGCGGGCAACGAACAAATGCTTCTGCATGTCGACCTTGCCGGGCCTCGTTCCACGCCCTTCAGCGAACAGACCCTGGACAAGCTGCAAGCCATCGTCGCCGAGCAAACCGACCTGCCAACCCCTGAATACATCGGCCGAGTGATCGGGTTACCACCCAAAAAATAACCAGGAGATCGCCATTGAACACCGCCGCCGCTTTTGCCGACTTCCGTACTTATCCGTTGATCAGCGCGCTGACAGGCGTGCAGGCTTTGGCGGATCGGGTTCTGGTGAAGTGGGCCGACAATCGCATCAGCCCCTTCCACCACCCATGGCTGCGTGACAACTGCCCCTGCTCGCAATGCGTCTATAGCGTGACACGTGAGCAGGTGCTGGAAATTGTCGACGTGCCGGAAAACCTGATGCCGGCGCAAACCACTGTCGACGCTCAAGGTTGCCTGTGCATCGAGTGGCAGGACGGCCACTTCAGCCGCTTCGATCCAGGCTGGCTGAGGGCACATGCCTATGACGACGAGTCCCGCGCCGAACGCTTGGCCAACAAGCCCAAAGCCAGGCTTTGGCACAGCGACTTGTCGTTGCCGGTGTTCGAATATCAGGCGCTGATGACCGACAACGACGCCTTGCTGCAATGGCTGCTGGCGGTGCGCGATATCGGCTTGACCCAGGTCCGTGGCGTACCCACCGAACCCGGTTCCTTGAAGCTGATCGCCCAGCGCATTTCGTTCATCCGCGAAAGCAATTTCGGCGTGCTGTTCAATGTGCAATCCAGGGCCGACGCCGACAGCAACGCCTACACCGCCTTCAACCTGCCGCTGCACAGTGATTTGCCGACGCGGGAGCTACAACCGGGGCTGCAATTCCTGCATTGCCTGATCAACGATGCTGAAGGCGGCGAGAGTATTTTCGTCGACGGTTTTGCCATTGCCGATGCGTTGCGCCTGGAAGATCCGGAGTCATTCAAAAGCCTTTGCGAAATCCCCGTGGAGTTTCGCAACAAGGACCGTCACAGCGATTACCGTTGCCTGGCACCGATCATCGCCCTGAATGCACTGGGACAGGTCTCTGAAATCCGCATGGCGAATTTTCTGCGCGGTCCGTTCGAAGCGTCGGTGGAGCAGATGCCCAGGCTCTATCGCGCTTACCGGCGCTTCATTGCGATGACCCGCGAGCCTCGATTCCGCTTGATGCAGCGGCTCAATCCCGGCGAGCTGTGGTGCTTCGACAACCGCCGCACCCTGCATGCACGCAACGCCTTCGACCCCGCCACCGGGGCGCGGCATTTCCAGGGCTGCTATGTCGACCGGGATGAGTTGTTGTCGCGCATTCTGGTGCTACAGCGCTAGACCGCGTCATCGTTCATCGCGGGCAAGCCTCGCTCCTACAGGATTTGCGTCGTTCGATAATAATGTGAACAACACAAGACCCTGCAGGAGCAAGGCTTGCCCGCGATGGCACCTGCACAGACACACAAAAAACCCGGATAAAAAAAGCCCCGATCAAGCCGTGACAGGATCGAGGCAGAGGGTACTGTTGAGGAGCTGCCATGCGAGGGTGACCAAACCTTCGTGAAGCGAGCTGAGTCCAGTGTGCCCACTCAGCTCGCTGGCAAGTTAGTCGAAAACGACCTGTTCATAGCCATTGCGGCCATTGCGACAAATCGCCCTTGCCCACACCAGGCACCCCCACCAGAATCGAACCACGACACCGTTCCCAGAAGAAGGATTTGCGTCATGATGCACGCCGATTTGATTGACCAGGAAGACCTGTTGGGCCAGCTCAAGTCGCTGGGTTTTCAAGTACCGATCGGTTCCACCGCCGAGCAGGCTTGCGAGTGTGCGGTGCGGGGCTTGAACGATGAACGGGCAATC
Organism: Pseudomonas sp. Sample_16; assembly: GCF_004307665.1. Taxonomy (NCBI): domain Bacteria; kingdom Pseudomonadati; phylum Pseudomonadota; class Gammaproteobacteria; order Pseudomonadales; family Pseudomonadaceae; genus Pseudomonas; species Pseudomonas sp. Sample_16. The sequence continues at coordinate 1,405 of NZ_RCOB01000194.1, read as the reverse complement.
GTGCTGCGTACCATGGTCAAGCAGATGTACACCAGTAGCGCGACCATCCTGCCGGCCGTGCGCCAGGCTATCGACAAACAATTGCTGCCGGCGTTGGCGCAGTATCAGCAGAGCCATAGGGCCTGATTTTCAGCACTGAGCGGCTTCTCCTTGTGGCGAGGGAGCTCGCTCCCGCTCGACCGCGAAGCGGTTGCAAAAACAGCGAATGCGGATTGTCAGAACGACCGCATTTGCCGGTTTTGGGGCTGCTGCGCAGCCCAGCGGGAGCGAGCTCCCTCGCCACAGTAGCCCGAGAGTTTTAGAGCCTTACGCTGGCAAACGTCGACTCATTGCGCGCCTGGCTCAGCGCTGACAACGGCCCGGACAGCGGCGACAGTACCAGCGCTTGTGGCAGCGGCATCATCGCCACTTGCTGTGTCGTGTTGGAACCCACACGCTCGTCACGCGGCGGTATGCCGAAGTATTCGCGGTAGCACTTGGAGAAGTGCGGCGTGGAAACGAAGCCACACACCGACGCCACCTCGATGATCGACATCGGCGTTTGCTTGAGCAGCTGCCGCGCACGGATCAGACGCAGCTTCAGGTAGTAACGCGACGGTGAGCAGTGCAGGTATTTCTGGAACAGTCTTTCCAGCTGACGACGCGAGACGGCGACATACACCGCCAGTTCGTCAAGGTCGATCGGCTCTTCGAGGTTGGCTTCCATGAGCGCAACGATTTCCTGCAACTTCGGCTGATTGGTGCCGAGCATGTGCTTGAGCGGCACACGCTGGTGATCCTGTTCGTTGCGGATACGTTCGTAGACAAACATTTCCGAGATTGCGGCAGACAACTCACGGCCGTGATCGCGGCTGATCAGGTGCAGCATCATGTCCAGCGGCGCGGTGCCACCGGAGCTGGTGAAACGGTTGCGGTCGAGGGTGAACAGGCGAGTACTCATGGCTACCCGCGGAAAAGCTTCCTGCATCGCCGCCAGGCATTCCCAGTGCACGCTGCAATCGAAACCATCCAGCAAACCGGCGCAAGCCAAGGCCCAGCTGCCAGTGCATACCGCGCCGAGGCGACGGGACTGACGCGCCTGGCTTTGCAGCCATGACACGTGTTCGCGGGTAACAGTGCGTTGAATGCCGATACCGCCGCAGACAATCACGGTGTCGAGTGGCGGTGCTTTGTGCATGGAGGCGTCAGGGGTGATTTGCAAACCGTCACTGGCCCAGACCTGGCCGCCATCGACAGTGAGGGTGGTCCAGCGATACAACTCCCGGCCCGACAACTGGTTGGCCATTCGCAATGGTTCTACAGCGGACGCCAGGGAAATCAGCGTGAAATTGTCCAGCAGCAGAAAGCCGATGGATTGAGGCGCACGGTTCTGGGGTTGGGCCCCGGAGTTGAACGACGTCATCGC